>NZ_JAMXFD010000027.1:0-92437 GCF_025370875.1 Laspinema palackyanum D2c | reverse complement strand
CCGGCGGGGGTTTAAACCTAGTAGCGACAACCGGCGGGGGTTTAAACCTAGTAGCGACAACCGGCGGGGGTTTAAACCTAGTAGCGACAACCGGCGGGGGTTTAAACGATTGGCGGCCTCATAGCTCAAGTCGGTTAAAAACCGACTGCAAGTCTGATACAGTGGTGTTTTCAGTCGTCTTTAGACGACTTTAGCTGTTAGGCGGGGGTTTGAACCCCCGCCTTTAGCTGTTAGGCGGGGGTTTGAACCCCCGCCGGTTGTTGCCACTGTTCATCCTCACCCAACCCACCCAGAAGCGAACTCCCCCAACCTGACAAACTATCGCGAATCCCCCAAAAACTCAGGTGTTTCCAACACCGTCACGGAAACCAAGGGAGTCACATTAAAATCTTCCCGTAAAATGTGAGCCTGAATCTCCTTTGTCAGACGACTCCGGATCTCTTCTGTGGACACATCCACCCCCCCTTGACGCTGCACATAAACCACCGCCAGTAGGGTATTCTGTCCCGAAATATTGGGCCGAGTAAACCGTACATTCCCCTCCACTAACTCCGCCAAGTCGCTACTTTCCACCACTTCCTTGATTTCCGCATTAATCCGCTGTGCCCGACTCGGGCGTTGAAAATTGGGAGAATCCGAAAACTGCCAAATCAGCAACGCCACCAGTCCAGCAGTTGTCAATCCCATCGAAATCGGAAACAGCTTTTTCGTCCCGCGATCGTACCTTGCACCCCGGGGTCTTAATCCAAATACCCGAAAAATAATCGCGGCGGATAAATTAATCCCGAATAATTGCAACAACAGCAAAAATAAGCCATTGACAATCATATCCCAGCGCCCCAGGGGAATCGACATCCCGATAATTCCAGCAGGGGGAGAGAGGGAGGCAGCAACCAACATTCCGACTGATGCCCCTGCTACCAAACTGCTGCGTTCCGATTGCACTAAATTTAAAGCCCCAGCAGTCCCGGCAGCTAAAGGCAGCAAAATGGCTACAGCGGAAATTTGAGAGTTTTCCACCATAAACGGCGTGGCAATCTCTTGTTGCATGATCAGACTCAGAAAGGCTGCCACAGCAATTAACACTGCCAAGGCGCTAAAATAACGGACCAGACTGCGTTGGAGCAGTTTTTTGTCTCCTCGGGCAGTGGCGATCGCCACATTCATCGCCGGACCCGCTAACGGTGCAATCAGCATGGCAGCAATGAGTAAAAAGCTGCTATTGGTAAATAACCCAATCCACACGACAACCCCTGCCAGGGCCGCATATCCCAAAAATCCCCGCCAAGACCCCACACTCTGCAATCCCCCGAGAAAAATCTCGATCGGACTGCGTTCCTGAACCTCCGTCACCTGTTCGGGGGCCTCGGAACTTGGCGGATGCAGGGGCATCATTCCCCGAGGAATTAACGTTACTGCCAGATTTTCGATGGATTCCAATTCCTCTAGCAACCCTTCCACTCCCCGATTGGAAACGTGCAGAAATACGACATCCACGGGACCTTCTGAGTCCTTTGCCTCAAACTGGATTAGATTAGTGGCATCATAACCCTGGGCAATCTGCACCACCTGTTTTCCGCAACCCTGCGGGACTCTGATTTGTAATTGACGCATATTCCCCTAGAGTTTTAATTCATTTTTTTTTCAGGCTAACGTAAGCCAAGGGGAACCTGTCGGTACAATAGATCCTAAGTCCCCTTGTCTTGCGCTTCTGTTCTATGAGCTATTGCCTCAATCCCCATTGCAAGAAGCCTTACAATCCAGATAACGCCAAGTTTTGTCTGAGTTGTCGTTCTCCGTTAGGGCTTAAAAATCGCTATCGTACCATTCGCCCCCTCGGGGAAGGCGGGATGGGACGCACTTTTTTGGCCCTGGATCAGGACCGCCTCAATGCCCCCTGTGCGATTAAGCAATTATTACCGGCACCAGAAATCCAGTCTGATTTGCAAGCAATGGCAAAGGTGACGGAGTTATTTGAACAGGAGGCGCGGCAGTTGTTACTCCTGGGGGAACAACATTCCCAAATTCCGGCCCTGTTAGGCTATTTTGAACAAGATAAACGCCTGTATTTGGTGCAGCAGTTTATTGAAGGACAAACGTTGTGGCAAGAATTGCAACGGTTTGGGGCGTTCAAAGAGGAACAAATTCGCCAGTTGTTGTTAGATTTGCTGCCGGTATTACAGTTTGTCCATGAACGGCAGGTGATTCACCGGGATATCAAACCCGCCAATATTATTCGTCGGGAGGATGGGAGAGAGTCTTCCTCGGGTCAGTTGGTGTTAATTGATTTTGGTATTGCCAAACAACTGAATTCAGGCGGGGGGAAAACGGGGACGAGGGCGGGTACGGAAGGATATGCGCCGATGGAACAACTGCGTGGGGGTCGGGCATTTCCAGCGAGTGATTTGTATAGTTTGGGGGTGACTTGTATTCAGTTGTTAACGGGGATTTCCCTCGATCGCCTCTATGATCCGGTGGAGTCGCGGTGGTTGTGGCAGTCACACTTACAGCAAGTTGGACGCACCGTCAGCGATCGCCTTGCCGCCATTCTGAATAAGATGATCCACGATTCCATGAAAGCCCGCTATCCCTCTGCTTCAGCGGTTCTCCAGGATTTGAATCCCGCAGGCAGTCGGAGTTTCCCCGGGGCAGTCACCCCCTTTGTTCCCGCAGTTCCCACCCCGCCAACGGTTCCCCCAAATCCCCTGCTGGAACTGTTTAAAGGGCAAATCTGGGACTGTGACTCGACTCTCACGGGACATACCGCAGCCATCAAAACCGTTGCCCTCTCCAAGGATGGTAAAATCATTACTTCTGGGAGTGAGGATAAAACTCTCATGATTTGGGACCGTCATACGGGGAAAGTCCTCCATACCCTCACTCAACATTCCGGCGCAGTTACTGCCGTTGTCATTTCCCCCGATGGCAAGCTGTTGGTTTCCGGGAGTACGGATAAAACGATTAAATTCTGGCAATTACCCACAGGGTTTTTACTTCGCACCCTGACAGGACATACCGGGGCGATTACGGCTCTCACAATCACTCCCGATGGCAAAACTTTAGTCAGTGGTAGCGCTGACAAGACTCTGAAACTCTGGAATTTGCGGACTGCACAATTGCAGCAAACCTGGGAGGGACATACTCAAGGGGTTTCCTGTGTTACCTGTTCCCCTGATGGCAAAACTATTGCTTCCGGTAGTGACGATCGCACGATTAAACTTTGGAACCTCCGGAATGGCACGGTGAAAGCAACACTCACCGGACATCAGGAACGGGTTGAGGCAGTGGTGATCGCCTCGGATAGTCAAACCCTCGCCTCGGGCAGTCGGGATAAAACCATCCAAACCTGGCAACTGGATACGGGCAGCCGATTAGCCACCCCCAAGGAACATTTAAGCGGATTTCAGGCGATCGGTTATCTCCCCTTACTCCCCACTCTCAATCCTGGAAATGGTCATATTTTAGTGAGTGGCAGCGAAGACAAAACCCTGAAAATCTGGCATCAAGAATCTGGCAACCTCCTCCACACCCTCACGGGCCATAGTGATAGTATAACCTGTTTGGCTTTAAGTTTTGAGGGTCAAACCATCATCAGTGGCAGTCTTGATAAAACCCTCAAAATTTGGCAGAGTTTAACCCCTTAAAATTAATATGATGAACCATTGTTTAAATCCCGTTTGTCAACAACCGAAAAACCCCGAGGGCAATAAATTTTGTCAAACCTGCGGGTCAAAACTGCTGCTGCGCGACCATTACCGAGCCTTGAAACCCATTGGCAGTAGCACCTATAGCCGGACATTTTTAGCCGTTGATGAAGATATTCCCTCCAAACCCTTCTGTGTAATAAAGCAATTTTTTCCGCCGCGAACCGTCAGCGAAGCCCAAAAAGCAGCGGAACTTTTTCAACGGGAAGCGGTGCAATTAGACCGCCTGGGACAACATCCCCAAATTCCTCGCCTCCTCGCCTATTTTGAACAAGATAAACATCAATATTTAATCCAAGAGTTCATGGAGGGTAAAACCCTCGGGGAAGAACTTAAACAGTCCGGTGCTTTTTCGGAACATCAAATTTTTACGTTTCTCAAACAAATCTTACCTCTGCTGCATTTCGTTCACAGCAATCAAGTGATTCATCGGGATATCAAACCGGCTAATATTATTCGCCGTCCCCGGGTTTCCGGAGGAGATAGTTCTTCCCTAACCCGTTCGGATTCTTTGCTACTTGTGGGATTTAGTGCCGTAAAAAGCCTCTCCAATCAACCCATAATCGGCAATGCTACTATCATCGGCAGCCCCGAATATACGGCATCGGAACAGTTGACAGGAAATCCTACTTTTGCCAGTGATTTATATAGTTTAGGGGTAACTTGTATTGAACTATTAACCCAAACCAGTCCGTTCAATCTTCGTCATGGGAATCAATGGGAATGGCGACAATATCTCAGCCGTCCAGTGAGTGCGGCTTTAGGCAAGATTCTGGATAAATTGCTGCAAGATAAACCCAGTCAACGCTATCAATCCGCCCAAGAAGTATTACAAGACTTGGAAACCTTGCAACCGAGGGAATGGAAGTGTGTTGAAACCTTTGCCTCGGGTAGTCGCATCCGCTGTGTGGCAGTCAGTCCCGATAGTCAACTCATTGCCACTGGGAGTGAAGAGAATCGCATCCAATTATGGTATCCGGGAAGGGGAAAGTCTGGGGAACAATTGGGGAATTGGCTATCGGGACATTCGGGATGGGTACAGGCGGTTATGTTTAGTCCTGATGGGAGATGGTTAATCAGTGGCAGTTGCGATCGCAGTCTGAAAGTATGGGATTTAGGCACGGGGAAACTGCTGCGATCGCTGGGAGATTGGTTTGCACCTCATAACGGCTGGATTAATGCGATCGCTCTCAATTCTCCTGGCACAGTTTTAGCCAGTGGCAGTACAGATACAACGATTAAACTCTGGAATATTAGTACAGGGAAACAATTTGCAACGTTAACGGACCATCAAGGAACGATAGAATCGGTGGCGATTTCTCCCGATGGCAAATTATTAGCCAGTGGCAGTGGCGATCGCACGGTAAAACTCTGGGAATTACCCGCAGGAAAAGCAGTAGCCACCTTTACGGGACATGAGGATATGGTGCGATCGCTTACCTTCAGTCCCGACAGCAAAATTCTCGCCTCCGGCAGTCGAGATCATACCATAAAATTGTGGCAAGTGACGAGCGGGGAACTGTTAGGAAGTTTAACCCATACGGATTGGATTGAAACTGTGGCATTTAGTCCGCAGTTGCCCTTAGTGGTGGGGGGAACTCGCAATGGGGCGATCGGCTTTTGGAATCCCTATACCGGAGAAGAATTAAATGTAGTCCAAGCGCATTCGGCATCGGTAAATTCGGTGGTATTTACATCCAATGGAAGGGTGATGATTAGTGGTAGCGCCGATGGCAGTATTAAACTCTGGCAAGTAGTAAAGGGAGGGGTTTAAATGCGCTACAATTTAAGTGGCGATCGCCCCACTCGGACTTAGGCTCATAAATCGGGCTAATCTGACATCAGGCACCCTTCTCAACACCTATAGGGGTTTTAATCCTCGTCTGGTGTTGCTTCCCATATTTCACGGAGTTTCTCTAGTAGGGTAGCGGCTAGGTCTAGCCATTTGGAATCATCTTCAGGTTCTGTGGCGGTCAGCCGATCTCCTCCCACTAATTTCCCCTTTAACAAGTTTTTGACCCGATAGGTTTGTTCATTTTTACTTTCATTTCGATAAATTACTTCCAATTCTAAAACCAGTTTCAGCAATAATTCCCAACCCATTTTTTGGCGAAATTCTATCGCTAATGGATCATTACCTTCCTGAAAAAAAGCAGTTGCCGATTCAATTCGATATAAATAGTCGATGAGTTCTTCCAGAGAGTGTAGGTCACAAATGAAAAACAAGTCGGTATCGGCTAAAATTTCTATTCCTCGGGCAAATCCTAGGAGTTCTGCCCGATCTAACTGTTCCCCAAATTGGACAGGGAGATAGGCAATGCGGCCTTCGGTTGCGGCTGAGGGAATGGCAAACACCGCTTCTGCTTCCCAAACGGGACAACACTCTAATTGACCTATTCCAGTCACCTTTAAAGCAGCGACATCTAATGGCGATCGCCCCCATAAATTCCAACTTTCACTTCCTTCTAGTTCGGTCTTATAGGCCAACCGGGTCAAATAGTGATTCACAGCATAAACAGCTAGAGTATTCAGATAAACTCGTTGTCCGGTTGCTTCTTTTTCTAATTCGGGAACGAGTTGCTTCGCTTCGGTCGCAAATTTTTTGGCAAGGCGGTGTGCTTCGTTGCCAAGGGAAATATTGATAGAGTTATTCGGACTATTCATGATTTTTTACGGGGTTGATAGATGAATTCGGAGTAAATTTATTGTGCCCTTGAGAGACTAATTTTCTCCCAATGCGCTGTCAAGATTCGATAATTGATATCAAGTTCGTCGGTCAGGACCCTAAATTTCTTCGGAGGGTCCATTAACAACTTTTTAATCTAAAGAACTTGACTCTTTTAATTTGGATGTTTCTTGAGATAGCAATTTTACGGTTTCACCTCCGGATCGGGTTCGATGTACTGTTCCAATTGACAAGCGATCGCCGGTCTATGTTCGCCTTCCACGAGTTCGAGATAAAATTCAAATCCACTGCGGGTTTTGAGGCCCCATTTGGGTGGGGAGAGGATATGTCCAAATGTAGCGATGGTTTCATCGCCAAGGGTAATATCTCAACGGGTAAGAGGACGGCCTCTTTTTACCCGTTTATCTCGGACCTCGCACTCCAGATCACTGCGACTCGATTATCCTAAATCAGTTTCCCAATCGGATAACTTGGGTTCAAATTCCTTGCAAATATTTTTGCAAAGCCATTCCCCAGTGCGATGCCGGTCATCTAAATCATGGGGATTATAGGCATTAAAAATACCCGGAATTTGTGGAAAGGCAATGCAGATAGGGGTTCCGTGGACTCATGAGGTACAGATAGTTAAAGGGGTGCATAAAGCGCTGACTTGCATCGCTTCTCTGTACCGCGATCGCCACAAATTGTATGCCACCCCACTGCCAAAGAATGTACCGCATAAATCGGGAAAACGCTATAGCTGATTGAGGGTTTTGGCCCCTAGGGGATTGGGATGGGCTCCGGACATCTGGTGGTCAGCAGTGGGTAGAGGGGTGACTCCATCAATCCAGGGAAGATAGAAAACTGTTGTTATTATTACTTAACTCATCCCCCTGGCTGCTAAATTCTCTAAAAAAACCGTCGGATTCAATCGGCCTTACCCCTGTTAATTTGCTAAACTGGGAGGTGTAACTCCGGGTTTCCTCGGAATTTTATCATTCTGCAACCCTTAAAAAATGTCCGTTCAATCCCCCTAAAAGTGCTAAAATTATGTGTGGAAGATTTAGCTTTTATCAAGCCCCTGAAACGGTGGCCGAGTTGTTTAAATTGGCAGGAATTCCCCAGATAAAACCCCGATATAATATTGCGCCGACTCAATCGGTTCCTACCGTGTTGCACCGGGAGGAAACCCAGGAACGTCAGTTCCAGATGATGCGATGGGGATTGATTCCTTCTTGGGCTAAGGATGCGAAAATGGGCGCAAAGTTGATTAATGCTCGTTCGGAAACGGTGGCGGAAAAACCTTCGTTTCGATCGCCTTTTCGCCGTCGTCGCTGTTGGATTCTGGCGGATGGGTTCTATGAGTGGGAAACGACGGATTCCGGAAAACAACCGTTTTATTTTCAACTCAAGGATGGAGAACCCTTTGCCTTCGCTGGGTTGTGGGAACGCTGGCAGTCTCCGGAAGGGGAAGTGATTGAGTCTTGCACGATTTTAACGACGGAAGCGAACGAATTGATGAGTCGGATTCATGTGCGGATGCCGGTGATTCTGCCTCCTACGAGTCGAGAACCCTGGCTGGATCCGGCAACCCCTGGGGAGAAATTGCACCCACTCCTGACGCCTTACGATTCAGAAAAAATGATCTCCTATCCCGTGAGTCGGATGATGAATACGCCTAAAACTGACTCCCCGGACTGTGTACAACCGATCGCTGCTTTAGAATAATGACTCACTCACTCCATTATCTACCCCTGGCTACACTGGCCGATCGCATCGCTGAACCTGACTTTTTAACCCGGATTGCCGGAACTCCATTGTGGGATGAGGCGCAGGTGAGGATTACCTCGGATTGGCAACCCCCTCCCGAGGGTCAACTGGCAGTCGCCTCTCGGCATGGATGCGCTTTAAGTTGGCTATTCCAGGAATTAAAAACCCAAACCTTTTTGACTGAACTTCTCGACTTTGAGTATGTCTATCGGTATTTAGTCAAAGCGGTGTGGCGTTATCAGTTCGACTCGCTCAAAAATCGCCACCCCGAGGGGATTCCTGCTGGCGATCGCCTCCATTGGGAACATGAGTTAAATCTGGATTCACCCTCGATTTCCGACTCACTTCGTGAAAATCCTCCCAGTCGCCTCATGGCGGAAACCCTTCCGGAGGATGATACCCCCATCGGATTACTGCAAGCGGTTTTAGCTGCTGCCGATCGCCTGTTTCTCACCGAGTTTGTGGATTTATTTGTGTATGGCAGTTTAATGTGCGGGGAAATCAATCATTATTTATTAGAAAATGCTGAATACATCGCCGATGATGCGATCGCCGATGCCGACTTATTTAATTTAGGCCCCTATCCGATGTTCGTCCCGGGAACCGGAACCCTCTATGGTGAATGCTATCACATTCCCTTAACGATTATCCCCAATCTCGACCGATTGGAAGATCATCCTCACTATTATCAACGGCTTTGGATGCAATGTTTAAGTGGTCAAACCCGGTTAGTTTATCAAGGCTTTGCCTCACATATCCAAGGTTGTCCAAAAATCATGAGTGGGTCCTGGCGCGATCGCCCGTCAGGATCAAGTTCTGATCCACTCCCCTAAATCCCCAGATTTTGTTCAGATGGATTCCGGTTTTAACCCGGGAATCACAAAACGGGGTTAATCTTGAAGAAATTACCGAATTTGAAATCAATCGAGGGAGTTCCCCCGATTGATTCAACCCAAAACTCCCGGAAATTCTCATCGTCTTACCACTCCGCGAGGACGGGACAATGGGTCATACTGAAAAAAGCCCCCTGTTTGATAATAATATGACGCTTAGAATCCAGGCTAATCATGCCATCGCGGCGGAGTTTGCCTAACATTCGGGTAATCGTCACGCGACTGGTGGCGATCGCCGTTGCTAGGTCATAATGAGTCAGTCTAACCCGTAACCGAGTTCCCTCGGGAACAGGTTCTCCCATATCTTGTTTCAGCAGCAACAATAACTGAATTAACCGATCTTCCACCTTCCGTTGACTGCTAATCGCCAGAATTGCTTCCACCTGACGCATTCTCCGGATGAGTTGAGGAAACATTTCCTGCGCCAAATGTGGCGAAGCTTCCACTTCTCTAAGCGAAAACCACATCAAATACACATCCGATAGAGCTTTGGCGTGATAGGTTTGCAGACAGCTAAAGGACAAACTAAAATACATCGACGGACCCACCCATCCTAATAGTCCCTCTTCCCCGGTGGGATAAAGCGTACCCAGTTGCACCAACCCTTGAGCCACTTGCCAAATCCCTTGAGATAAGACCGGAATATTATCCCCTTTGGCGTAAAAATGCAGTCGGCGTTCTTCTCTAGTGCGATGCCGATCGGTTTCTGGAACAGCCTTAAGTATTGGAAGCATACCTACAACCTACCCGTAAATAACACAGGTTACAAACTTTAGGTTTACTCTATCGGCTCAAGGTAAAGATTAGGTAATCCTTGGCGGAAATCTGGGTTAAGATTCGGTTCCCATTTGGTTATGCCAAATTATTTTAGTCCTTTTTCTTTTTTTTAGGGGCTTTTTTTGATTTAGAGGAGGAGTAAGGATAGAGCAGTTCTAAGCGGAATTGGTCCCGGATTTCTGGTTTTAAATATTTCTGATGTAGGGGTTGCCACTCTAACCAAGATAAATAGCGGTTTTCTAGAAGTTTTTCGGCTAAAGTCGGAAGGGTCTCCTGAAGATTACACCCCAAAACTCGGGCAAGGGTTTCAGCTAAGACAACGCTATCTTGCATTTTACCCAAAACCTCTTGAATCTCTTGGAGATCCTCGACATACTCGGAATAGGCTTCCCCATAAAACTTCTTAAACAAGCTCATTTGATAGCGCACTCGCTTGACTTGCTTGCGGAGATCATGGAGGGTTTCTCCCTGGTTGGCGAATAATTCCTCTACCTCCGTCTCGGTGAGGTTCTGGATTTTCACCTTACCTTTTTTAGTTTTGATTCCCAGTAACCACCCGGGATGTAAAAATAGATCGCTGACTTCCGGTAATAATAAGTCAGGAAGAATATCTTGAATGGGCAGAAGTGCCATTTCTCCATAAGTGGGGTTGTTCAACCAGTCGGCTAAACTGTTTTTAAAGGAAAAATAAATCTCGCTATTCAGGGTCTCTTTTACAGCATCAAAGGCTTGGTTTCGTTCAGATTTTAAGAGGATGATAGCGCGTTTAAATGCCTCTTTTTCTACCTCGGGTAAGGCATCTTGATCATAATCAGTTTCTAGGGTTTCTAGGAGGACATCTAAATCTCGCAAACTGCCCAAACTGCGGGATATTTTGCCAATTTGACTGTGGCGGGCGGCTTTGGGTAAATCTAATGCGGGTGCAAATCCTTTGGCAGCCGATCGCAATCGTCGCATCCCGACTCGCATCTGGTGCAGGGCTTCCGGGTCGCGATCGCTTAAAACATCCTCTTCATATTGAATGGTTTTTTGGAAATGTTTTTCCAGGGCAATTTTAGCCCAATCTCCAAGGGTATTGGCGGACTGTTTGCTATCGGATTTCATGATGGAATACCACTCCTGACACTGAGGTTGATAAGAAAAAAATGCTGAGGCTGAGTATGATTAGCCGGAACTTTAGACTGATTGTATCACACTTTGCCCCGGATTGGCTATTGAAAAACTTCAGAGGTGAGTGAGTTAGATTCATCCAGCAGGGGTTCCGGCCGATATCGCCAGGGTGGAATGGTGATATCCAGGGGTTTGCTAATAAAAAGGTCATATCGGACGGCAGAGTCTTCCGTTTGGCAGGACCGGAGGAAGGGTTTGCCGGTCCAAATTTGACAGCTACACAGGGGTTTGGGTTCTTGAATGTCATAGCCCCCATTGATGGGTTCCAGTTGGAAAAATTCGATATGCCAATGGGCGGGTTCCACAGCCACACATTGGACAATACCCTCGGAGGGTAAATCGCTGAGGGATGTCTGAAGGCTGTTATAGGGTTTGATGGCGATGGGGAGGTAGTCGATATCCAACAGATAGTTCTTAAAGCCCAGATGGTTTGCCCGTTGGACGATTTGCTGCCATTCATGGAGAGGTTTTAACTCCCCTTCCCGGGGGCTGGTTTGTTCAAAGTAATATCCGCCAAACAGCCAAATCAGTTTGGTGAGGATGGTTTCCACCCGTGGGCGATCGCGCTTTAACAATTCCACATCTTCCGGTAATAACATCCGTCCCGGGACCGCCCACCAATATTCCCAAGTCAACTCGCCATCAAAGGGCAGGAGGCGTTTAACCAATCCGGGAATGCGATCGCGCAATTGAATCCGGCGAATCTCGGCGATCGTCTCAGGTTCCGATAATGGCAGGGGTAAGTTTAAATGAGCTTGCAGGGGATGTTCAGGGGCGCTGGCTTCCTCTGGGGACATCACCGCTCGATTTTGGACCGTTGGAAGTTTACTGTATAACATGATTCATTGGCCTCTTTTCTTCTGCCCTATTATTCCTATCTTTAAGGATAATTCCTCTGGCTATCCATGAGGTTCTCTCCTGGACGGGTCTTAAGCTTTTCTTTAGAAACTGGCTGAGTAAAATTAGAAATTCTCAATCTGCTATGGGGCGGATTGAGATGTTAACTCATCCCGGTGCAGAAGGGTTCAAAAATATCCCCACCTGTAGAATCACTGCCGAATGGGTAATTTCCAGGAAGGGGCGACTGGATGCCAAAAAAGTTACCCAAAACCCGGTGCTAAACTGCGATCGCCGGGGCATCACCACTGAGGCATTGACATCCACAAAGCTGTTGCCGTCGTTGCATCCACGGGTCGGGAAAACAAATATCCCTGGCCCGATTCACATTGCAGCGCGCGCAGTTGAGCCAACTGTTCCAAGGTTTCCACCCCTTCTGCCACCACATCCATATCTAAATTGTGAGCCAAATCGATACAAGTGCGAACAATTTCCAAACTTTCCGCCTCACTGCTCATCCGGCTCACAAAAGAGCGATCGATTTTTAACGTATCAATCGGCAACCGTTGCAACCGACTCAGGGAAGAATACCCCGTCCCAAAATCATCAATAGACAACTGAATTTGCCGTTTTTTGAGCTGATGGAGCAAACTCGCGGCTGACTCGGCTGCCGCCATAATGGCAGTTTCCGTAATTTCTAGCTTCAAGCAAGAACCAGTCAGACCCGTTTGCTGGAGGATCTGGTCAATATAATCCACCAGGCCCGGATTGCCAAATTGTACCCCAGCAACATTAACACTCATGGTCAAAAATGGAGCAGACCCGCCGACTCCTTCCCCTCGTTCTCGATTCGGGGGGATTAAACCCAAAGATTGCCATCGTTCGTGCCACTGTTGCAATTGACGACAGGCTTCCTCTAAAACCCATGCCCCCATTGGCACAATTGATCCGGTTCCTTCAGCAACGGGGATAAACTCCCCAGGTAGCACAAAACCACGCCGAGGGTGTTGCCAGCGCACCAAGGCTTCAAATCCGGCAATCTGCCCTGTTTTTAAGTCGATAATCGGCTGGTAATACAGGAGCAACTCCTGCCGTTTGAGGGCGAGTCTGAGGTCGGTTTCCAGTTGTAACATCGCCAGGGCCCCGGAATGCATTTGGCGTTCAAATACAGCGGTCCGTCCCCCTCCCATTGTTTTGGCATGATACATGGCGGTGTCGGCGGCGCGTAAAAAGTCTTCAGGCCGTTCTAAACTGTTGCCCGAGGAGGATTCGGGGCCGTTGCCATTGGTTAAGGTGGGCTGGGCTTGGCTATACTCCGCAGTCTGGGGAAAGTTAATGGCAATGCCAATACTGGCGGTACTGAACATATCATGACCGTTGATTTGAAAGGGGAGGGTGAGTTCTTTATGAATGCGATCGGCAATGGCGAGGGAGGTGGCGGGGTCGTCAATTTCATCAACGAGAATGGCAAATTCATCGGTTCCCACCCGGGCTAGGGTATCTTTAGGTCGGATACAGGTTCCTAATCGGCGGGCTGTGGCATTGAGGAGGAGGTCTCCCACTAAGTGTCCGAAACTATATTTAATGATGCTAAACCGATCTAAATCGATAAAGAGGACGGCAAAACCATAATGGGGACGGCGTTTTGACTGACGGAGCGATCGCCCTAATCCGTTGAGGAACCATGCCTCATTCGGCAGTCCGGTCAGGGGGTCGTAGAAGGCATTATACAACAGTTGTTCCCGGTCTTTGTTGCGATCGGTCACATCATGGACGACGGCTAAATGGAGCCCGGAAATAAAATTAGCGCTGGCAGAATACTCCACATGGCGAATGGTTCCGTCAGACCGAATGATTTTGAGTTCTCCGGTATCTCGACCCACGGTGCGGAATTTGGTGAAGCCGGTTTTGAAATCACAGGTGGATTCCATATACTTATAAATCGGCTGTCCGATTAAGTCTTCTTTGGAGAGTCCGAGGAGGGTACAAGCGGCAGGGTTGACGTTGGTAAATTGGCCGAGGTCGTTAAAGATGGCCATCGCATCCAGGGCACACTCGAACACGGCGCGCAGTTGTCGTTCGTTCGCTTGCATGGCTTTTTCGGCCAACAAGCGCGATCGCCGTCCGGCAAATTCCCGCAATTCCCTGTCAATCGCTGGAATCAAGCGGGCGAGGTAATCTTTCATCACATAATCATGTGCACCGGCTTTCATCGCGGCGATCGCTGCATCTTCTCCAATTTGCCCGGAAACGATAATAAAAGGTAAATCCAATCCCATCTGCTGCATCACCGCTAAGGCCTCGGGGGCGCTAAATTGGGGTAAGGCATAATCGGCTAAAATCAGTTCCCAATTTTCCCGTTCAAGGGCGTTTTTCATGGACTCGGGATTGTCTACTCGTTCTACGGTCAAATCATAACCGCCCCGTTTGAGTTCGCGCAGTAGTAATAAGGCATCATCCTCAGAATCTTCTACCATCAACACCCGCAACGATTGCCCCATTTTCATCCTCCTTCGTGGTTTTTGTCCTGGTAAAATATTGGGTAATTTTAGGACTAGAGTCATCCTAAATGATGGTAATCCACCCGCGAACCTGATACTCGCCTTCAAAAAGTTTGAACTTTCTAGCCATGACAAAACTGCTCTTGCTCGGGCTTATAAATCGCTTATTAGTAAGGGTTTCTTAACCCAATTGCTGGACTGAATGAGTCATCCCTTCTAACCCCTGAGTTAAGCTAGGTAATTTTTAGATATTAAACAAATATTGATATGAATCATTAAAAAGACAGGGTTGTTGTTTTGTCTGTTACCCCGGATACAGTTTGGGGTCAGCCCATGCCACAAGTGACAGTCCCCTTCAGAGATGGCAGGTGTGATCGCCGGTGCAACAGACCCCGGGGAAACCCTCTTTGGCCCATTACAGGGTAAAATAAAAGGTCGCACCCTGATTCACTTCTGAGCTCGCCCAAACTTGGCCGCCATGACGTTTGACAATCCGAGAGACGGTCGCTAAACCAATCCCTGTCCCTTCAAAATCGCTGGGTTTATGGAGGCGTTGAAAGGGTACGAAAAGTTTATCGGCATAGCTCATATTAAAACCCGCCCCGTTATCGCGCACAAAATACACAGGTTTGTTAGAAGTGCCGGGAGAATGAGGTCCCGGAGGCAGGACCCGGCGATCGCTGATGCCAAATTCAATCCGGGCATTGGCTGTTTTACTGGTAAATTTCCAGGCATTTCCGAGCAAATTCTCTAACATCACTTGCAGCAGGTGCGGATCGCCATCGGCGATCAAGCAGTCGGCTAATTTAAATCGGACGAGGCGATCGCCTTGAGTCCCTTGCAGTTCCATCGCGATCTCACGGGTCATTTTACTCAGATTCACCGGCTTTCGTTGCATCTGAGTACGGGTCACCCGGGAAAGACTCAGCAGGTCATCAATCAGTTGATTCATGCGTTCCGTAGCGGCACAGACTCGGTGCAGATAATCTTTCCCCGTCTCATCTAAAACTGTTTGATAATCTTCGATGACCGCTTTGGCAAATCCCCCGATCGCCCGCAAGGGAGCACGCAAATCGTGAGAAACCGAGTAACAAAATGCTTCTAGTTCTTGGTTGGCTGATTGGAGATCAGCAGTCCGTTCTTTGACTCGTTGTTCCAGTTGAGCATTGAGCTGACCCGTCGCTTCTTTCCGGTGACAGCGATCGCTAATATCACAGTCAAACACGGCCAGCCGACTCACTTCCCCCCGGGAATCCATCGCCGGATAGATTGATACCTCAAAGTGAGCTTGGCTGCGAACTTCTTTAAATCGGACAGGCTTTTTAGTTTGAATGACTTGTGCTATATAGGTTCGACGCACTTTCGCCAACCAGTCCGGGAGTCGGTCATAAATACAGTGTCCCACGGCTTCCGGCAGTTGTAGTCCCAGGCGTTGTGCCGCCATCCGGTTACCCGCTAAGATGATGCCCTGGGTATCAACCAGATATAATGCTTCCGTGGTCGCGTTTAAGAGTGCTAAAACCGTGGCATCATCATCGGCGATTCTGGGTTCTTCAGGGGATGCGGTGGCGATCGCACCCCAGCTTGGTTTACTCTGCACTTCCGGTCTCATAGTTTGATTTTCCGAGGTCGATGTTGCATCACTCCAGGGCAAAGTTGACCCACAAATCTGTTGTAGCTTCTGCCAGGATGTGTCCCCGCTCTCACTCGCCTCAAGCTCACCCCAGGTTGCTCTGGGTATGCAGGGGTCGTCGATCTCCCCGAGGATTTCGCACAAGGTGGCATTCACTTTGAGAAATCGTTCCTCTAACTGAGCGATCGCCAGGGGAGAGGGGGACTGTTCATCGAGACTGGGGGACTCCATTCCCTCATTTAATGGGGATAAGAACCGGGAGGGGGAATTGCGGTTTTCCCGTGCTTTTCCCTCCTGGGCGATCGGTTCCCCCCGAAAGCACACCCGGGAATTTTCAACTCTTTTTACCGCAGCGGATTCAACCCAGGATGCCGGTTGGTTCCGCTTTAATCGTTCTGAACAACCCGGGTTTAACCCGGTTATTCCCGGTTCTGCACCCGCCTCTAAATCGGCCAGATTTGGGCCAAAAATTCCCGTTAATTTATTCTCTAAGGTTTCAGGAAGTCCATGCCAAAATTCCTCTTTGGCAGGCTTCTCAATGGTTTGGGCAGCAGCATAAGTTAAGCCAGATTTCTGATGGATAATCCGCCATGATAACCAACAGTATTGACCCGTTTTGTGACGATATCGATTGGTGATGTGACAAACTTGGCCCATCTCGCAAGCGCTTTCGCTCATTAACGTCCAGTGGAGATCATCGGGATGGATCAAGTCACGCCAGGAGTGCGATCGCAGGTCTTCTAGGCTCCATCCGAGAACGCTTTGCCAACTGGAGTTGAGCTTCAGGAAATCTCCTTCCGGGTCTGTGATGCACAACAGTTCACTGGATAGGTTAAAAAACACCTGTATGTCCTCTGGAACTATCTCTGCCTTTACCCCCATTGCTTTGAGTCCTTCAATCATTGGTTCGGTCCCTAGATTCCCACTGGTCATCCATCGTCTCCCTGAATGCTTAATTTCTGCCCTGTTTGCTGCTGCCGAGGCTCAAGAATAGAGCCAAGTTTTATGTTGCTTTTAGGTTGAATTAATTGACAGCTAAATCCCTTTTTTATGGAAAGTTTGTTCATCTGCCTCTCATAAAACTTTATTTATTTTTTTATTATAAGCGACCTTTTGGGAATAGACCGATTCTGTTATCAAAACTTGACGAAACCAGGCGATCGGCCTTTTTCCTTCAATAATAACCCGCTGTCCTCTCCCGCACCCCGGGTCCTCTTACTTAATCCCTGGGTGCGATCGCTTCTGGTTTCCGCTCCTTCTTATCCCTCCTGCTGCTGATTTTTTTGACCCTTGTCTCTCTGACTTTATCGGAATCCTTGGAGGTTTCAACAATATTTTATAGTTTTTTAATTTCCAGACTTTTATCCCGGTTGACTGGGTTTAAATCCATTGCCTGACCTGTTTATTTTAAGCCCGCTCAAGGTTGAAACTCCCATTCAGTAACCGTTTAATCTGGACTCTTTCTTTCATTTGATGACCGCTCAAATGCCGAAAAATTTGATAATCGGAATTCGGTCTAACGGGGCGCGAACAATCGAGAATAGCTAGAAAAATCAGGCCCAGAGGAGGTTCGGCCATTCAACCGAAATTCTCTCCCTAATGCGTAAAACCTAGGTAATTTTGCAGTCTCTAAGTGAGGGGTCAGATGAGATATTGCCGATTTCCTGCAACTTTATCCCTGTCCTGAGATTGTCCAGTTTCCACGGTTCCGGATGGCTTGGGTATTTCCTGACTGGTTTTGTGGGGGGGAAAATTGGCGGTGAAGCGGATTCGAGGGTTTTCAACCATATTCAAGTCCCGTTTTCCGTTCCGGAGTAGGTTCAAATTTCTGTTACCTAGGTTACTAAATATCGAAAAATTTGTCAATTGTTTGGAGAGATTTAAAACGGATTGAACAGATCTGTCCATTTAGGTTAAGAAACCCTAACAACTGGCTTCAACAGATCAGCGAATTCCTGGGTTTAAAGAGTAAAATAGGGGGGATTACCCCTGAAGCCGAAACAAATTATCAATGTTAGAATAATTTCTTTATTTTTATGAGTCAGTGGCTAGGGGTGATAGACACAGATTTCCCCCTCAGTTGCGCGGGATTAAGTTTGGGCACTCGGAGGTGGCGACTTCATCAAAACGCGAGATTTTCGGCAAAAATATCAAATGATTCTGAGTCAGGAAAATCGCGATCGCCTGACTCAGGATAAAAAATTTGCGTTCTATAGACCCTAGAACGGACCCAGGACTGTTAACGTCTCATTAACAAAGGACGCACAATCCAATAACCGGCACCAAATGCCGTCACCACCACCAGGAGGATCATAATGATCAACCCAAACCCCCCGAGGTCCGATCGCTTTACCGGACGGGTGGTCCGACGGGGACGAGTTTCCGGTTGTTCAGTAAATAAAGGTTCTCCCATACCCGGAGTTGCACCGAGATCCGTCATGGCGAAGGGAGAACCTACCGCAGAACCGGGAAACCCACTTAACTGCGGATGACCACTTTCCAGATGGGGTGTGGCGGAATAGGCCGATTCTCCCCGTTGGGTGCGATCGCCATTGCGGTTCACTGGGGGACTCTGGGGTTCCCAAGCATCCACCACCTGCTGTAAATGCACCGCAGATTGAACCACCGTTTCAATTTCCTGGCGCAGTTGTCGATTTTGTTGAACTAACTGATGATTTTGAGTGGTTAGGGACTCCAACCGTTCCTGCGCGGTTTGTAACTCAGCAACGACTTCTCGATACAGAGAGATGGGAACTGAAGGAGAATAAGGTTGATTAGAAGGAGTTGGCGGGGTTGTCGGCAGATTGCCGGAGGCAGTAGCATTTCGCATAAGGGCTTTTCGGGTAGTAGGAGGACGGGAGGCGATCGCAACCGTTCTGAGTCTTTTGACGAGAGAACTCTGCCTCAGATTACAACAACGATTACCTAGCTTCGTCAAGGATTTGCTACAAATCTCTACGATTGAGGTCCTTGGCAATCTAGGCAGAATGGCATGAACTCCAGATTAGAGGGCGATCGCTCTGACCCTGAACCAATCTTTACTCTCCATCTTAAGTCCTGGAGTCCCTTCCTTCAAGGTCCACTGACCCCAAGACTCTCCGATTCGGAGCAATTTCTGTCACGATAGAATGAATCACGAGAGATTCAGTCCCTATTCAGTCAAAATGAGCAATTCTTCCATGCAGTCCGATATATCGCAAACCGCCACCCCTACCGATGACACCCCACAGATCAAGTATGGGGAACGGGAAATCGAAGAGGGACAGTTAATTACCTTTCCCAATCCCCGAATCGGCAGACGCTATGACATTCACATCACCTTACCCGAATTTACCTGTAAATGTCCCTTTTCCGGCTATCCGGATTTTGCTACCATTTACCTGACCTACGTTCCGAATGAACGGGTGGTGGAACTCAAAGCGATCAAACTTTATATCAACAGTTACCGCGATCGCTACATTTCCCACGAAGAATCCATCAATCAAATCCTCGATGACTTCGTAGCCGCCTGCGACCCCCTAGAAGCCACCATCAAAGGCGATTTTCATCCCCGTGGCAACGTCCACACGGTGATAGAAGTTCGCCATACCAAACCTCAGACTTAATCTATTTTGGCCGGTGGGAATAATCCCACCCGCCAAGATCGATTAATTTTGACCCGCCAAAGAACCGGAGGCGATCGCCACCCCATCGGTCCTCGGTTTTTCCTCTAAATTATCCAAAATTTCAATCACTTCTCGCTCAAACGTCACTTGAGCGCGATTCGTTTTTCCACCCACATACAGTTCCCCATTCTCTTCTAACGCCCAAACCTGGGAATGAGAAACATAACTCATCATCACCCCCAACATTAACAAACCAAACCCCAAATAAACAACCGGAATACCCGGGTCCGCTTTAATTTGTAACCCCGTACTGCCAATCACCTTCTTAATCTTCAGCGTCACCCCATTCACCGGAGTTTCCATCCCGGGACGCAGACTTGTCATTAATTTCCCTTCCATATCGTAGAGTAAAAGCGTTCCCTGTAAATCCTTCGCCAACAGCGAAACCCCTTCACTCAAATCCGGCTTAGTTGGAATCCAAGTGCCCCATAACCGCGCACCCCCTCCAGTATTTAATAGCGCCATTGGCAGTTGAAAAATCGGACTATTATTCAACTGAACCTGAACTGCTGCCACACCCCAATCGGTTTGATACATCGTCACCCCACGATACCGCAGGGGTTTGTTCACATGAATGGTTTGGCGATCGCGTTCCTGACCCTCGCTATCAATCACGGACAAATCAGAATAAAACTGGTCAATCGTCCCATCCGGCTGGTAATCAATCCAGAACCGATTCACATGAACCGCCCAATCTTTGGGAACTTGGGACATGGAAAACGGACCGGCATCAATAATATTTTGAACCCGGAACGTTTCCCCACTCGGAATAATTTCCTGAGCCATAAAACCCGTCATCGCGCCCAAAATAGAACCCGCCAGAATAATCAACATACTGGCATGAACCAGAATCGGGCCAATTTTCCCCATTAACCCTTTTCGGGCATACAGAGTATTGCCTTCCCGAAATACTAAATACCGCCGTTTTTGTAACAGTTCTTCTAATTGATTCAGATTCGCCTCATCCACTTGAGCACTCAACGCCAGCTTTTCAAATTGCCGAGGAGTCTTATAAAATTTCCAACGCCGTGCTGCTGTTAAAGCCGGGAATTGATGGGTAAACGTACAAGCGGTTAAACTCGACCCAAACAACACCAATAACGCTAAAAACCACCAAGTCCGATAAACATGATCCAACCCCACAACTTGAATCACCTTCCAAGTCAAGAAGCCAAAAAGAGCCGGAGATTCGGGATAATTGGATTGATAAAAAGCCGGAGATTGACCCTGCTCAATCACCGTCCCAGAGATACTAAATACAGCGATGGCTAATAAGAGGGCGATCGCCAACCGTAAATCCCCCAAAAACGGCAACAGTTCCCGGCGAAAAAACCGTTTCGGAACCGCAAACAAACTGCTTAACTTCTGCGTATCATTTGTCATTTCTAATTTACCCTGTGACCCTTGTCATCAAATACAATAAAAATTTTCCCAATCTCCCCAATTTCTACACCACTGGAAGCAGTCGAAATAATAGAGAAAAAACTCCAAATCCTACTAAAAGCGCCCCACTAACCGGCGTAATCCAACCGGACCAGCGACGCACTTCCAACAGCTTTTTAATCGTAGCTGTAAACGTACCCGCCAAAATCAAAGGAGCCACATAACCCGCCGTATAAGCCAATAATAAAGCCCCTCCTAACATCACATCTTGGGTAGTCGCAATCCAAGCTAATAACGTTGCCAAAACCGGCGTACTACAAGGAGAAGCTACCAACCCGAAGGTCAGTCCCAACAAATAAGAACGCACCCCATCGGGCACATCTTTCGGAATCAACTCCATCCCATCTAAAGAAGGCAAACGCAACGGTAAAGCCTCCAGAAGATTCAGACCCATTAAAATCGCAATCACACTCACCAGAATCGGCAAACCAATCCCCACCTGACCATAAACCTGACCCACATAAGCGGCGACAATACCCAATGCAGCGAGGGTAGTAGCCAAACCCAAAGCAAACCAAGTAGACTGCGCCGCAGCCTGAATCCGACTTTGGGCCTCATACCCGCCAATATAACCAATCGTAATCGGCAGCATGGACAACATACAAGGGGTCAAGCTAGTCAGCAACCCCGCCAAAAAAATAATCAAGACACTCACCCAGGAGAGGTGCGTCAATTGGCTAGAAACGAGACCATCAGCGAGTTGTTGGAGGTGGTAGAGATAAGTTTGGACAGAATCAATCATGCTTTAACCGGGGAAAACGCCCAATATGAACAATTGTAACGTAGAGGACACCCCAGCGATCGCACAACTTCAACTCAAACCCATGAACGGGCGATCGGTCCCTTCCCCCAGTTCGTAGTAACGACTTCAGTCGTTTCCGAATATTCAGCCTAAAAAACATTCCCCCAGTTCGTAGTAACGACTTCAGTCGTTTCCAAATATTCAGATTAATGAATTTAAAAAAGTTTTTTATGAAATGATGATATGAAAAATATTTAATATCGATTATTTTAGTAAAAATTTATCAAATAAAATACTCCTAATTCATGATGCCCATGTAGAGTCGGGACAGGATGCGATCGCCTCCTACCATCCGCTACAATAAAACTAAATCCATTATCAACAGTCATACGAGGTTGCATAATGTCTGTTCTACCTCAAACCTCAGTTTCTGAGATAAAAATTACCTGGCCTAAACTCCCAGACGACTTTGTACTCCCAGACGACCCCGTGGAAAATTTAGAACACCCTTTATTAGCCAATGCCCTCCGTCACTCTTTGACTCCGGAGTTATGCCAAGATGCCTTAATTTCGTCGAACTTTGCATTGTGTGCGGGTATTAAT
Source organism: Laspinema palackyanum D2c (assembly GCF_025370875.1). Lineage (NCBI taxonomy): Bacteria > Bacillati > Cyanobacteriota > Cyanophyceae > Oscillatoriales > Laspinemataceae > Laspinema > Laspinema palackyanum. The sequence goes on along the minus strand of NZ_JAMXFD010000027.1, from coordinate 70,034 downwards.
AACCGCCCCATCTGCAAAGCCCCCGATTGGATGTACATTCGTCCCGTTGCACCTTGGTCCAGTCCTGAACCTCGTCGCAGCTACACTCCCCATACAGAAGGACCCATTCCACTCATTGTCATGGAATTCCTATCGGATACTTACGGGGAAGAATACTCAATGGAATTTCAAAAACGTATCGGCAAATGGTACTTTTACGAACAAATCATTAAAGTACCCATGTACGCGATATTTCATCCCCAAATGGCTGATTTAGAACTGTACGCTTTAGAATCCAACCGATATCAAATACAGACACCCGATGCTAATGGTCTATATTGGATTCCCGGACTAGAGCTATTTTTAGGCATCTGGCAGGGAACCCGTGACAACCGCACCGGCAATTGGTTACGCTGGTGGAATGCCAACGGAGAACTCCTGCGATGGCCCGAAGAACGGGAGGAAACTGAACGCCAACGGGCCGAAACTGAACGCCAACGGGCTGAAACTGAACGCCAACGGGCTGAAACTGAACGCCAACGGGCGGAAAAACTAGCGCAACGGTTGCGTGAGTTGGGTGTAGATCCCGATAGTTAACGGAGTGGAGGGGCGTGAAGAATCAGCGATCGCCCCTCCTATTTTTTCTATCCTTTGTTTTCAACCTTACTCAAACACCAGTACAGAAAGTGCTGAGGACAAGAAACCGGGTTTCTAGCCCAGATTTGTTGCGAAGTACCAGAGATTTTGTGAAGAAACCCGGTTTCTAACCTTTACTGCACCCATCCCTAACGCTTCCTCCGTCCTCTGCCGAAGCGCGATCGCCGCTTATCCGCCAACGACACCACCTCTCCGGTGCTACTTTCCCTTGCCACCCGAATCAAAATCCCCGCACACATCAAACTGGCAATCATCGAACTCCCCCCATAACTAAACAGCGGCAGGGGTAAACCCGTCGTCGGCAGCGCACCCGTCGCCACCCCAATATTCAGCAGGGACTGACCAATCATCACCACCATCACCCCGATCGCCACCAACTGTTGCACAATTTCCCGAGTCTTGTACGCCACCAACAACGCTACCGTGGCATAACTCCCCAACAGCAGCATCAGCACCATACTGCCGACAAATCCAAACTCCTCGGCATACACGGCAAAAATAAAATCCGTATATTGAATCGGCAAATACAGCAACTTTTGTTGGGACAAACCATACCCCGTCCCCAAAGCCCCCCCGGACCCCACCGCTAACAAACTTTGAATCAACTGGTATCCATCTCCAAAGCGATCGGCCCAAGGATTTAAAAACGACATCACTCTTCGTCGTTGATATTCCTTAATGCTAATACTCAACAGCGCCAGGAGGAACCCTCCAAATGCCGTACTCCCCAAGTAAGAAAACGGTAAACCCGACCCCAAAGCAATCAACCAAATCATCATCCCACAGAGGGCCGTGGTACTCAAGTTCGGTTGCACCAAGATTCCCAACAGGACTGCCGCAAAAATCACCAACCAATTAATCCGCACCTGCCAAGTCAAGCGGTTCCAGTTGCCAAAAATTCGCGCCGCCTGCAAAATCAGAAACGGTTTAATTAACTCCGAAGGTTGAATCAAAGCCGGACCCAACTTTAACCACCGAGTCGCCCCATTCACCGTGGTCCCAAATCCCGGAACCACCGTCAGCCAAATCAACCCCAGCAGGATAATTACCGCCCAATCTGAAATCCCTTGAATGTATCGCAGGGGGGTATAAACCAGGACATTAAAGCCGATTAAGCCAACCAGAACCCAGATTAGTTGACGTTTAAAATAGTAAAGTCCATCCCCAAACTCAGCATTGGCACTGGGATAGGAGGCAGAAAACAGTACCGCCAACCCCACAAACAGCCAGAGGAAGGTCAACCATCGCAACAATCGAGCTTCTAAGGCCCATTCTTTGACAGCCGGATCGAAAACGGGAATCAGTAGGCGTTGCATCCAAAGCAAGTCCGATAACTAGATTAAGTTTAGTTCAGTATATTTTATGATTTCCCGAATGAAAGCGGAAGCCGGAAACGACTGAAGTCGTTACTACAAACTTTTACCCATCTCCCCCATCCCCCCATCCCCTTCTCCAGAAATGCAAAAAGAGGCCCTGAAGACCTCTTTTTATAATCATTAAAGCTGTGAGTGCTTTCTGTAGTGATGTCAGTAAGAATTAAGATATGCCGGTGTTCATACCGGGTTTGCCAGTGGCAAGTTGCACTTTGATGATTTTGCCACCCATTTTCATAATCCGTTGCTGCTCTTTAAACCAGTTGTCGTAAGGAACGAGCTTGGTGAAATAGGTATTTTGTAATTCCCGCTGGGTGCGAATCCGGCTTTGGCTTGGCACGCAAGCCGTCACTTTGAACATTCTCATGGGCTTCTTGCTCCTGTTTCGTTGGAAAAAATTTGTATCTGAACAAAACTATCTTAATTGAAGCCAGGGAGTCCAGAGTCAATACTAGCTCGCTAAAACTCATCGAAATTGTTTCTCAAGCCTTTGACGAGCTAGCACTCACTCTTGACTTCCCTGTCCTCAAAACTAGGTCGAGTTAATAGAGCGTTGTCCGAGTTAGCGATGATTTTTCAATCGCTGCTCTACAGGCTCCACACTCCACATTTAGCTCAAGCCAGAGCAGATGTAGTCGAAGTAGACGCCCATTTCTTTACCGGCATCAGGACCTACCAAACCGGCGGTCACTTCTTTCATGGCTTGGATTGCTTGCACGGTTGCACCGATCGGCACACCCAAGGAGTTGTAGGTTTCTTTCAAGCCATTGAGCACGCGCTCGTCGAGGATGGAGGGGTCAGCCGCCAGCATCGCATAGGTGGCATAACGGAGGTAGTAGTCGAGGTCACGAATGCAAGCTGCATAGCGACGGGTGGTGTACATATTACCACCGGGACGGGTTACATCCGAGTACAGCAGGGACTTGGCAACGGCTTCCTTAACGATGGTGGCTGCATTGGCGCTGATAGCGGTTGCAGCACGAACGCGGAGTTCGCCGGTTTGGAAGTAGCCCTTGAGTTTGTCAAGAGCAGAGTTGTCTAGGTACTTACCTTGGACGTCAGAGGAGTTAATAACAGCAGTAATTGCGTCTTGCATCTTTTATGTTTCCTTAAACTGCGCGATCTGTGATTATTTACCTTAAACGAATGGAGTAGAGAAAAGCTCTACTGCATCGCACCGATAACGTAGTCGAAGTAGGAGCCAGCTTCGGCTGCATCTTCAGCAGACAGTAAGGAAGCAGCTACGTTCTTCATGGCACGGATGCCTTCTGCAACGCCTTCAATCGGGGTGCCGAGAGATTTGTACATTTCACGAACACCGACAATTCCGATTTCTTCAATCGGGGTGACGTCGCCAGCAACGATTCCGTAGCTGATCAGACGCAGGTAGTAGTCCAAGTCGCGCAGGCAGGTTGCGGTCATTTCTTCACCGTAGGCGTTGCCACCGGGAGAAACCACATCAGGACGCTTCTGGAACAGTTGATCGCCAGCTTGCTTGACGATACGCTCGCGGGATTCGCTCATGATTTGGGCGATGCGAACGCGACGCTCACCAGTGGTGACGAAAGACTTGATCCGATCTAATTCGCCGGGGCTAAGGTAGCGAGCCTCAGCATCTGCATTCACGATGGACTTCGTGACGATACTCATTAACTACTTCCTCCAACAATGAGAGTGTGTATCCAGATATATAGAATATTAATCTGGGTTTTGCAAGACCTTTCTCGGAATTTTGTGTCTTTAGGTTTTTTTACTCAGTGCTTGGGTTTGAGTCCCTTTCTCCTGAGTTACCCCACTTTTCCCTAGCTGTATTCTAGGGGAATGTGGTTCACAAAAAAACTTTTGACTTCGACTGGATTTTGCAAATACGGATATTTTGCATCATCACGTTTACATTCGCACTCTTTACTTAATATTTTGTAACAATTTTCCTCAGTTAACAGGGGCCAGACCCCTATTTTCAGCCCGGTAGGCCCACTTTATCAAGTTAATGATTGGTAATTGAGCCATGAGGTAAATTGGGCGTCTAAAATTGCGTATCTGTAATTTCCCCAGAAGGATCTTTCAGCGAGGGGGGCCATTAAGACAGGTTCCGATGGGGCCACTGGGTGGTAAAATTGGCAAAAATGGGGATGCATAGACTGGGGCGGGTCAGGGACCTCCCTCCGGCGATCGCCTTCCATTAATTTATAGTCACAGCAATGAGTGCATTTTTCGCTCACTGACTCGGCAACAAATTTTCGGCGAGTGCAGTGCAGAAATTTAACCAGAGGATTCCTCAAAGCCTTTTAGATATATAGCAATCCTTGCAGCAGTTCTGACAAAACTCCATAGTAGTAAAATTTGGGTCAATTAAATATTTGACCATTAGCCAAAAACTTAAATCAACCCTTAATTGCCTTAAATGAATTACCAATAGCATCAAATGTTCTTGCAAATTAAGTCAAAAATAATATTTTTTGCCAATTTCTCTCCGCACCCTGGGGGCAATCCACTCAAGATAATTAATGGGGATTTTTGCACTAATATCTATTCTTGATCACACATAATCTAACAGGTTAACCCCAAGAAAACAACAAGGGTTGAGGGGAGGATTTCACCTTGGAGAGGGATAGGTTTGGGTCTAGGTCGCTCTTGACGAAACTCAAACCTTGTGGTAAGATATTTGTGGTAAGATAGCGGTAATTAATCCATTATCCCTATGGCAAAGTATATAGTTGTTAAAGGAACCTCCGGTATTGGCAATCGTGTTTTTGCGGTAGCAACGGGGATTTTATATGCTCAGATTAGTGGTCGCCAGTTGGTGGTTGATTGGCGGGATGGGAGTTATTCTAATACGGGAAATAATTTATTTTTTCGCTACTTCGATTGTCCGGTGGCCCAGTCCGTGGAAGTGTTACCCGTGACTGATTCGATTTATCCTACCCCCTGGCAGAATCAACTACATCGTTCCTTGGGGTCTTTACTCAATGAGACAGGTCTCAATTGTGATCAAGACCTATCTTGTGATGTATCCCGTTTGGATTATCCCGAAACTATTATTGTGTTATCAGCTTATACCCATAAAATTCATAGGATGCGGTCCTTATTTACAGGTGAATATAGTCGTTTCGCCAAGCTAACGAATCCGGAAATTCTCAAGTTGATTTTACAGTCTAACCTCACGTTAAAAGAGGATATTCGGTTAAAAGTTGAGCAATTTAAACAAGAATACTTTTCAGATTATATGATTGGGGTCCATATTCGTTATTCGGACATGAAGGTTCCTTTGTCAGAAATAGAAGCATCTCTGCAATCAATTGTCAGGAGTGTGAAGTTCAAACACCCCAACTATAAGATATTTTTGGCAACGGATTCTCAAGAGGTTTTATCGTTATTTGGAGAGAAATTTATTAATGTTATTTCAACAAATAAATGGTTTTCTCCTTCTGGAAAACGACTGCATCAAAATCCTCAAGAATGTGAGGATTTAATTCAAAATGGCATTGAGGCGCTAGTTGATTTATATTTGCTGGCGGAGTGTGACCATTTACTATTTTCTTCAAGATCATCTTTTGGTTTATTGTCCAGTCTTTTAATGACTAATAAACAGGCTCTGCGCTCGGATATTGACCAGAAAAAATCTTTGATTAAACGAGTTAAATTAAAACTTGAAAATACTTGGAATTCCTGAATTATTTTTGCAGCATTCTGACAGATTTAGGAGAAGAGATAATCTGATATTATTATCCCAATCATTGAATCAGCTAAACCTGTTTTGAATCCTTGATGATTTTTACTTGAAGTGAGAAAATCATCTAATTGCTTGATAGTGGTCATGCGATCGCCTGCTCTGGAGGATGTATTTCTGAGATTATATCTGTAAGGTAAAGCCGATCGCCTCCTCAGCTATTTTGTCCGCCACTTGCCAGCATTCCAATCCTTTCCCCCATTCAAGCGGTTAAACTTTTATCAATCATGGCCGGTAATTCCTTCGCAGAATGGAGATAAGTCAAATCGATAGTCACAACCCACCCATAATTGCCATTCCCCACTACATCCACCCTGACGACTACCTCGCCTTAGAACGCCAAAATCCCATCCGCCACGAATACCGAGGTGGCCTCGTTTACGCCATGAACGGCTGTAGCGATCGCCATTCACGGATTGCAATAAACCTCCTGAGTGAGATTGATCAACACCTTGGCGACTCACCCTGTCGCTTCTACGGCAGCACTGTCAAAGTCAACTACAAAGATGAGTTTTATTATTACCCCGATGCTTTCGTGACCTGTGACCCGCGCGATCGCCAAGACCGCTACATTAAACGCTATCCCAAATTCATCGCCGAAGTCCTCTCAAGCAGTACCGAAGCTTTTGACCGTGACCTCAAATTCACCGACTACCAAAACCTCGACAGTCTGGAAGAATATGTTCTAATTTCCCAAGATACCCAGCGAGTCGAATGCCATCGCCGCATCGCTGCTGATACTTGGGAAACTACGATTTATGAGGCGGGCGATCGCATCACCCTCACCAGTCTCGACCTTGAATTTCTCAGCGAACGACTCTATCGCGGTCTGGATTAACCCCCTCTATCACCCCTGCTGTAGTCGAGGCGAAAATTGGGCCTGTTGATTGACCGGACACACCGAGAACTGACTGATGCAGAAGAACTGGAAGATGACGATAAGCCCTTTGAGGAAAAGATGGAACCGTTGACGAAAAAATTGGAGGAGGAGTGAGTCGAAAGTGCTAAATTAGAGGCAGCAATGCAGGCAAATCTGCGGAGGTTGGGTTTATGAGTCCTTTACTAGAACACCTATTGCAACAAGTTGAGCAACTCACCCCTGAAGATCGCTTAGAGTTGATTCGGCAGATTGCACAGGGACTAAAACAGTCCGAGGTCGTCGTCAGAGCCAAGCCTCGATGGAGCGATTTAAAAGGAATGGCTCCCTATCCCATGATGGGAGAAGATGCTCAAGAGTGGGTTTCACGCACTCGGAGGGAAGGGGATGAGCATCGAAGCCAGGTGTTGCGAGGCGAATGATGAAAATTGAAGCCGCTCTAGCAGGGGTATCTCGGTTGTTTTTAGACACGGCTCCTGTCATTTACTTTGTAGAACGCAATCCTAGCTTTGTCGATCAGGTTGATCCAATATTTGAGCGATTAGAGTCGGGGATTACGCCAGTGGTGGGAACGGTGACGGTTGCCGAGTGCTTAGTGGGTGCTTTGCAGATGGGCTTACCGGATTTAGAACAAGTCTATGTGGCTATTTTTACACGGGATGATGTACTGTTTGTGGAGAATACCCTGGCGATCGCTCGACAGGCAGCAAGGGTTAGAGTTCAATACAATCTACAACTTCCTGATGCATTGCAGATTGCCGCAGCGATCGATGCTGGCTGTCAGGCATTTTTGACGAATGATGCTCATCTAAAGCGCATAGCCGAGCTAAATATTTTGCTGGTAAGTGAGTTGGAGCCGTAAGGAAATACAGGGATTGACGGCAAAGTTGGAGGAGCAGATTGAAGAATCGACGCGGTTATAAAAGGTGATTCGCGAGAATTGGCCCGGGTTGGGGGATGACTACTTTTAGTATTAGAAACAAATGGACACAAAGAACTTTATATGAAGGTGTATCGATGATGTATCAAGACCCAATTGTAGAAGAAATTCACAGAATTCGCGAAGAGTATTCACGGTCGTTCAACCACGACTTGAAAGCTCTTTTCGCTGATTTGCAAAAACAGCAAGCTGAGAGTGTCAGAAAGGTTGTGAACTTATCGCGCCAGCGTGGTCTAAAAACACCGGAAAATCCAGATTCTGGTTTAAAATTTTGAGAGTTCTACCGTCAACACTACCCGCAGAAAGCTAATGGACAAACGTTTTTGGAAAAAAATGGTCGGAGACCAATTCAATAACAAATATCACCTCGTCAAATTCATCGATTCAGGAACGTTGGGTGGCGTTTTCCTCGCCAATGAAGTGATTGCTGACCGTTTGATTCGACAAGTAGCACTGAAAATTTTTCTGGTTGATACTTCTCAACTCGACTCGCAAATTGCCGAATTACGCCTCGCCACCAGCCTCAAACATCCTCATTTATTAGATTGTTATAGTTCAGAAATCGGTTTTGAAGACGATGCCGACGAAGACGAGAAATATTTGGGGTTAGCGATGGAACTGGCAGAGGATTCCTTGAGAAAGTATTTGGCAAACCGCCAGACGTTACCATTGGAAGAAGTTCGGAATATCGTCGCTCAAATCGCGTCGTCCTTGGTGTTTATCCACAGTCGAAATATTGTCCATCGTGACCTCAAACCTGAGAATATTTTAAAGGTGGGTCAGGTGTGGAAAGTGGCAGATTTTGGCATTTCTCGGATGTTGACCCAAGGAACTTACACCAAAACCAGTCCAATTCAGCAAATCGCGACATTCGCCTATCAACCCCCAGAGTCTTATCAGGGTGAAATTCATCCGGGGTGGGATGTGTGGTCCCTAGGAATTCTGCTTCAGGAGATGTTGACGGGGACGCATCCCTTTGCGGCGACAACAATTCCGGAGTTGATGATGAAAGTAATGACGCAGGAACCTGAATTTCCCCAGGAGTTGAGTCGTGAAGTTGTGGACATTCTCAAAGGGTGTTTTGCGAAAAATCCAAGGCAACGGTGGACGGCTCAACAGGTTCTTGATGCAGTTCAACCGAGTTCATCAAACCGTGGAGATACTTTACTGAGTATTGACGATTTAGACCTGTCTTCAGAACGTCCGGGAATTAACTATTATAAACTGCGGGATTTACTAGCGGCGAAGCAGTGGGAGGAAGCTGACGGGGAAACGGGAAAGCGAATGTATGAGGTGATGGGAAAAGAAAAAGAGCAATGGTTGAGACCTGAAGATATTAACAGGTTTCCCTGCAAGGATTTGAAGATTATCGATAAGCTGTGGGTCCACTACAGCCAGGGTAAGTTTGGCTTCAGCGTGCAGAAGAAAATTTGGGAGGAATGTGGGAGTCCAACAAAGCATAATAAAGACTGGGAAAGATTCTGCAATCGAGTAGGTTGGTGTAGGGGAGGGAGTTGGATTAAGTATTCGGATATTATTAAGCAGGGGTACAGGGGATCCCTCCCGAGCGAGGATAAGGTCATGACAGAGGATATCGAAGGGGGAGAATGGTTTTGGTATAGTAATGCCGAGGTGTGGCATATCCCTCTTCTCTGCTCTCGCTTAGAGACTTGTAAACTTTAGCAAATAAAGGCTTCAGTCCGCAACGAATTCCTATTTTGGAACCCTCTCTACACGGGAATTGACGACAGAATTAGTGTGGCGAGAATTCGTTACCTGGCACTCCACCTATTCAGGAAACAAAGAAAACGTCTCTTTGAGTTGAGCAAACTTGCAACTTCCCCAGTGATTCTTCTGCGTCGGTTTCCGTTGGGGGCGATAGTTTTGACAAAACTTCCGATACGCCAACGCACAGAGTTTCAACGTCCTCCCCAAACAGGGATCAGGCTTTCAACCGGGTTTGACAGAAGAGGGGTATTTATCTTATTCCCCACAAAAAAACCCAGTCTGTCATCCAGACTGGGTTATCCAACTCTGATCAAGACGAGATAAATCTAATCCAACCTATCTCCCCTCAAAAATTGCGTTTTCAAAGACTAGGCACGAGGATAAGGCACAACATTCTCGCCAAAATAGCGATTATATTCCGCACCTTCTACCAATGCCGTCACTGCTGCGGCTAAACCGCTTTCAGTTAGCAGTTGCTCAGACTCAGCCACTTCGGGGGTTGCAGGAATGCGACCCAAGAGGTGACGGTAGAGTAATTCCGCTGCTTTTAAACTCGGATAAGGCTTGACAAACCGAGCTTCGTAGGCTTCAGAACTTGCCAACTCACCCACAAACTGACGGACTGAGATTTCCCCGCGAATCAGTTGTGCTTCGGCGTGATTCAGGCGGAATTCTGCGGGAATTTCTTCACTGTAGATATCCATCACCTGACGATAGATCGCATCGATCGCACTTTCCATCTCATCCGCACCCATCTGCTCAGTCACGCGATAAATCCGCGCCACTTTGTTCGCTGTAGACCGTTGCGGCATCACACCACTCACGGACCGTCCCACTTGCACCACATCCAATTTATGCGCTGCTTGGGATGCCATTGCACTCGCCATCAGCGGTCCTTTGGTCGGGTCCATCGTCGAGTTCACCGGATCAAAACTTGGCACTACCAAGTCTTTATTCTGCTTCGTCAACTGGTTATACAGCTTCTCCGTATTCGGGAAGTTTGCTGCAGGCAGGGTTGGGAAGCGACGATAAGGAACCGTATCCTCGTTAAACGCTTGCAGGTACTCCATACTGGTGACCATTGCCGAGATAAATCCTCGGATCCCTTGGGTCGCCAGAATTTGGTTATACTTGCGAATTTCCTGCTGATTCAACGGTGCACGACCTAAGAAGTGCTTGGTTCCCAGTTCAATCACCTTGGTGTTCGGATAGGGGGTATAGAACTCCTTGACATACAGCTTGGAATTCCCCAATCCTTCAATAAACTCCTTCACGGTAATTTCGCCGTTCCGCAGTTTGCTTTCGAGCGGGCTGAACTCATTCTTAATCACATAAGGATTCAAGTCGCGCTCGAAAATTTGACGGTAAGCAGCTTGAATGACCGCTTGAGATTCCACCGGAGTGCGGTTGGTGAGCTTGAACACCTTGGTTTGTTCGCGGCGTTTGCCAACCCCTTGGCCGACGCGGTTTTCGATTTCCGGTATCGATCGCTCGGGAACGGTGCCGAGTTCGATAAAGCGCGAGGGTTCGTCTTTCTCGACTTTGAGGTTCTTGTCGCCGATCGTGCCAACACGGAGCGATCGCAGGGCTTGACCACCCGGAGTCAGATAGCGCTCATAAGGAATCGTATCTTCCCCAAAGGCTTCCTCGTACTCTTTACTATCGATAAGCGCATCAATCAAAGCATAGAAGCCTTTCTTGGAGCAAATATCAAAGTAAGCATTCATTTCCTGCCGTCCGTAGGTCGGGCGACCTAACAAACGACGGTGAATATATTCGATCGCCTTACAAACATAAAGCGAACTCCAGTACAGATTCCGGAACACATCAGACTTCGCCAGAGCCCGGATAAACTCGCGCAGAGTAATATCCCCGTTTTCTAGCTTGATTTCGTCCAGCTTCAGGCGTTGAGCATCATAGACATCCCGGCCAAACACTTGGCGATAGGCTGCCTTAATCACCCCTTGAGTCGAACTCTCCGAGTATTTAACACTCACCCCTTGCACGGGTTTGACCCCACCGCGCTGACCATACCGTTTCTGTCCACTGGGGATTTGATCCAGCTTGATCGCCTTCGCACCCAGAGAACCCGGAGACACACCCCGCGCTGCTGGATTGCTTAGTTGGTTGTTGATGCCAGGACCGCGATGAATCAGGATCCGGCGAGTATCTTTGCCAAACGGTGCCGGACGGTTTTTCGGATTGCGGGTTTCTTTCGGGAAGATGGCCCCAAACTGGATTTCCAGAGGGTCATTCCCCACACCATAGGCGTGCTGATCCGGCAGAGGCCGATTGTAGTCCGCAAACAGGGTGATAAATTGCGGAACCTTGCGGAACGGTGCACTGTAATTAAACAGGTCAAACTGAGGTCCCCAGTTCCGGCACTCTTGGGCTTCTTGGCCCAAACCGCGCAGGTAAGGTACAGTTTCCTCGCCGAAATAATCAGAATATTCCTGAGAATCGACTAGGGCGTTCACCAAAGCAGGTAAACCGCCTTGGGACACGATCGCAAAGTATTTGTTAAACTCCTCGCGAGAACTCAGAGCACGTCCGAGGAAATGACGGTGCGCCAATTCCACCACGCGGCTGTTCACAAACTTTTCATAAAACTGCTGCCGATACAGGGGCGACAGACCCAAGCGCCGGATAAACTCTTTCGTCGTGATGGTGCCGTTTTTCACCTGGGATTCCAGGTAAGAGACGCTCAAGCTGTAGGCGCGAGTAATATCCCGCTCAAAGACTTGCCGATAGGCTGCTTTGATCACCTCTTCTTTTTCCGAAGACGAGAGTCCCGTCTTCATGACGAACTTCTGACGACGTTCGGAAGCGAGGAAGTAGATTTGCGGCAATTGCAAACCTTGTTTGTCGCTGCTGCCGGTTTGACGGACTTTATCAGAAGGCGTCGGGGCTTTGAATTCGGTAATCAAAACCTCGAAATATTCGCTGATTAGGGTCCGGCTGACTTCATCCTGTTTGAAGTAGCCCAAAGATGCTGCCTTCATTTCTTGCAACGCCACCAGGGTTGCCGAAGAAGAACAGGCTCTTTCAATGATTTCCCGCAAACCGCGCACGTTCACCGAAATGATGTTCGGGTCTCCGGCAACCATTGCGTAGGTCAGGTAACGGAGGAACCAGCTCAAATCCCGCAGGGATTTGGTCATGTTTCCGGGACCGTAACGGGCAATATTAATCGGTTGGAATCCGGCGGGGGTGGGGCCGCTGGAGGAACTGAAAATGTTCCGCAAGCCTTCTAAGAACCCACCTTTGCTTTCCACATAGGTGGTGGTTCCCAGCATCATGCCCTGTTTGACATCTTGATTAGCACCGATGGGGGCTTTAATCACCATCGGTTCTTTCGGTCTTTCCAGGAACGCCATCGGCGATCCACCCGTGAAAATCCGGTTGGCGGCACGGGAGACGATCAGTTCTGAATTTTTGGTCAGAACTTCAGCAATCTCCAGCCGTTTGGTTCCGGATTGGAAAAATGTCTGGAGTTCGGTCAGTTCGCTTTTTCCCGGAAAGCGGTCTTGTTGTTCCGCTTGGGAAATGGCCGCAACGGGTACGGTTTGATAGAGCTGCGGACGCGCAACTGAGCTTCCACCACTTGCCTTTACAGTCATCTGATTTCAAAAGCTCCCAATAGAATTATCATTTTGTGGCATCAATGGGTTTAGATGCCGTTTTAAACGGCCACGCTGAGTCAGGATGAAGGATTGATGTCGATACAGGGGATCCTTAATTTTGGATTCCTCCCTTCGGCTTTCCCATGTCCTTTAACCCACTATCGGGGGTTTACTTTGACATAGTTTTTAGCTTAAAACGATTCGGTATCACCCCCTCTTATGTTAAGAATTATGTAGAACTTTGACCCAGCGGCTATCGTGCCATCATATTGGATTGCGGCACCTAACTGAGAAAAAAGATAAGTTTTGTTACGTTCTGGATTGTAAACTATAAATTTGTAATTTCAAACCTGTTATTTGCATCGGGTGAGGGGGGTTTGCGATCGCCTTCGTCCCGGTTGTGTTTCTGTCCATCATCCATCCACCATCTTGCAATTATGCCGAACTCTGAACAGATTACTGCTGCGGTTAGACAACTGTATGATACTTATCCGTTTCCCCCGGAAGCCCTCCTCGATGAACCACCTCCGGGGTACAATTGGCGCTGGACTTGGCCTGCTGCCTATGCCTTCTGCACCGGGCGCAAACCAGCAACTCAGGCGGTAAGGATTTTGGATGCGGGATGCGGGACGGGTGTGGGAACCGAATATTTGGTGCATCTGAACCCGGAAGCGCAGATTACGGGGATTGATTTAAGCGGGGGGGCCTTAGAGGTGGCGCGCGATCGCTGTCGGCGTTCTGGGGCCTCTCGGGTTGAGTTCCATCATCTCAGTATTTATGACGTGGCGCAACTGGAAGGGGAATTTGACCACATTAATTGTGTCGGGGTGTTGCATCACCTCCCGGATCCCATTCGCGGGATTCAGGCGTTAGCGAAAAAGTTGGCCCCTGGGGGAATTATGCATATTTTTGTGTATGCAGAGTTAGGACGCTGGGAAATTCAACTGATGCAACAGGCGATCGCCCTCCTGCAAGGGGACAAATCCAGCGACTATCAAGAAGGGGTAAAAATCGGGCGGAAAGTGTTTGCAGCTTTACCGGAAAATAACCGTTTGGTGAAGCGGGAAAAAGAACGGTGGGCGATGGAAAATCATCGGGATGCCAATTTTGCCGATATGTATCTGCATCCTCAAGAGATTGATTATAATATCGATACTTTGTTTGAGTTGATTGATGCGTCGGGGTTAGAGTTTTTAGGGTTTTCCAATCCGGACTATTGGAATGTAGATCGGTTGTTAGGGAAGGATTCAGAGTTGATGGGAGAGGCGCAAAAGTTAGGCGATCGGGCCCGATATCGACTCATTGAACTCCTTGATCCAGAAATCACCCATTATGAGTTTTTCCTAGCCCGTCCTCCCCTAGTTAAAATGGACTGGGGAAATGATGAAGCCTTGTTAGCAGCCATTCCCGAAGTGAGCATCTGCCTACAAGGATGGCCCTCCCAACATTTGTTTGATTACAATTATCAACTCGTGACTTTATCTGAGGATGAGTTTGAGTTTATGAAAGGGTGTGATGCCAATTCCCAGGAAGGGGAGGGAACGAAAACCGTAGGAGAGATTTTAGCAGGAGTGAACTTGGATTTAGAGGGAGTCAGAAGTCTGCAAAAACGGCAACTAATTTTACTCACTCCTTCGAGTTGATAAAGCGCCCCGCAGACTACTCCGGTCCCCTCCCCTTGCCAAGGGGAGGGTTAGGGTGGGGTTCTTTCTAAGCCCAAACCCCCGCCCTTGCAGGCTAAAGATAAGCCCACCCTACAATTGCTAGTGCGATCGCGCAAAACAACAATCAATCAAAAACATTAAAGTTTGACCGGATCCCATCACCGAATCGCTATAATCAAACCGTCCCCTAGTTTCTGGTCGATACTATGCAACTTCAACCTCAAATCTATCCGCCCTTGGAAAATGGCGATCGCCTCAGCTACCGAGAATTTGAGCGACGTTACAGCGCCATGCCTACGGATCAGAAAGCCGAATTAATTGAAGGAGTCGTTTATATGGCATCACCCCTGCGGTTTACCACCCATGCAGAACCCCACGGTTTTCTCATCACCTGGTTAGGGGTTTACAAAGCTGCTACCCCCTCCACCGCAATGGGTATTGAACCCACCCTTCGCCTCGACTCGGACAACGAATTTCAACCCGATGGAGTGTTATTGATTCCAGGGGGAAGTTCTCAACTCACCTCAGAAGGCTACATCCAAGGGGCACCGGAACTGGTGGTGGAAATTGCAGCCAGTAGCGCGGCGATCGATTTAGGGGATAAAAAACGGGTCTATCGGCGCAGTGGGGTACAAGAATATCTAGTGTGGCAAATCTTCGACCAGAAACTGGATTGGTTTTATCTGGAAGAGGGGGTTTATCAGTCTCTTTCTCCCAATGAACAGGGGATTTTGTGCAGTCGAGTCTTTCCCGGTTTATGGTTGAACGGAACGCAATTGTTACAAAATAATCTCCTTGCGGTTTTGGAAACCCTACAAGGGGGATTGGCATCCCCAGAACATCAAGCCTTTATTCAACAACAGTGATGTTTGGAGAATCTTCTGGAGAGTATGTCAACCTTTTCTCGGATCCCCTACCCTCCGAGTTGCTGCTTCAGATCACGAATGGCTGCACTGGTATTTCTCTGATCGGCAATTTGTAAACATTGAGCAATGAGAGCGGCTGGGTTTAGCGCCGGGAAATATTGGCTTTGGGATGTGATGCCGTATTCATTGCCCTGAAGTTGGTAAATCATCAGTTGCGGGTTCCGAAATAGCCAGACTTCTGGCACTTGATAGGGCAGATAATCCTGCACGTCTGAGTAGCTGGTGATGTCAATTTCTAACACCAAAATTTTGAGGGATTTCATCCCAAACCCCCTCACCGTCCCCGCATCCACAGACACAGACAATAAACCATCGTCAGCAGCAACCATCCTAACGCACAGCCCAAACAAGCCGACATCACCGGAACACTCGACACCGGGTGCTCGGCGTTTGGGTTCAATTGCCTGACGCATCAATATTCCCAACGTGACCCTATAGTCGTTAGATATTTGATGAGTAATAGATGGCTCTAAAAAATGTTTGCAAACAACATCTTCTTGTTAAAAAGGTCTGAGAGAATATCGTGGTCTCCCATAATTCCACTCATTTTTTCAAAATAAGCGTTTTTGTCCTTTTCGCTGTTGCCACTCATCTCTTTAATTTTTAAATCGATAATCTCTTGAATACCCTCCCAGACCTTATGATCCATCATAAAAAATGTCGTTTTTTTAGGATCAAAAAGCTTATATTTCAGGCTATCTCTATATTTTTCTCCCAAGACTTTTTCAAGGCTGGAATTTGTGATTTGTAAGTATCCTTTTGTTTCAACTTTTTCAAAATACTTGTCAATGTATTCTTCCGAATTTAATTCAGTTCCTTTCAGTAGTTCTTGGAGAGAGTGATGAATACTCTCATGAGGAAAACTTTCTAAGACAGATTCTTCAAATATTTTACTTTTTCTGAATTGTAGCTTCTGAGTCATTAGCCCATCCAAATTAGCTTTATATAGTCTACAAGTGATTGCATATCACTAAGTTTTTCGAGTTTTTTAATTATTTTTTGAATGTCATCACAATCATAATAATTTATATCTACTTCTCCTCTATAGGAATTTATAAATCTATCCAGTTCCCGTCTGGCATCATTGCTCACTAAGTTGACTGGGAAAACATAGTAATAACCACTTGGTTTTCCGTCAATTAACCATCTGTTCTCAATATCTTCAATCTCCCCTTTCAGATAAGCTACATTAATTGCACCTCCCGGATCTGTGTGAGAGGACTTACACTCCCAAATATAACTACCATTTTTGAAAACTCTAGATTTCATAAGTACAAGATCACCACTCTACCTACTATGACATTTTTTCTATTTCTGAAATAGTAAACAGATATAAAACAAAGTTGTTACGGTTTGCTAAGAAGTTCCATCATACAAATATTTCATTGACTTCGTAAATCAGCCCTACAAAACTTGGGTTAACGCCGCAGCCTTCTATAATGAGCATCAATAAGAACTGTTTTTCCAGACTTGTAAACCCTTGTATGCTCTTTGACTACTGTTATATTACCTGATAATAAATCTTTGACTAAATCATTAGCTTCTTTGCTGTAGATGACAAAATCAGCGCCCGGCTCATTGGAGCGCAAATTGTCTTCATAATCCTTACCCGGGGTCATTCCAAACTGATCCATCAAATCTTTGAGCATAGATTTGAAGTTGGCATCTACAACTTTACCTTTATCTGTCGAATCTAGGTTTAAGAATTCATCAATTGACTGTAATGCCTGAAACAAAGCATTTTTAATTGATTTAATCGAATCTTTAAGATTGAATGACATTGGTTGTTTTTTTAACATACAACATAATCTTAGCACGAGTTAATTAAGTTTGGCATGACTCATAGAATAAATATAAAAAAGATAAATAAAAATTTTTAATGCTATAACTTTGATTTATATATTGAAGTGCGATCGCCCCGCCCTAACAAAAATGCTACGCAACTGGGGAACGATATTATCTTTTTTAAAGATGGAGATACCAATGAACCCATTGGCATTGAAATCTTATCCTATCGCCCTGGAGACGATCGCATTAGTGGCATCTCCCTAGAACTTGGCCAACAAAACCTTATTAAAACCTGAAAAAATCAACCGAACTCAAATCTAAGCGAAAATTACCTTCCTCCCCCAGTACCCCCTAGAAGCGCCGTTAAAAAGTTTTCCCGCAATTAACCCAATCTGTTATCCGCCATTGAAACCTGGTTAGGGGATACTGTACATGGGGTTCTCCCTGAAACTTGGCATAAAATTGGAATTGACCTTGAAACCTGATTTAGCTGTGTGAGAGCGGACTGAACTGTTATGAATACCCTAGCTCAAGAAATTCTCAAAAACTTTGATGATTTGCCGAAGACAGAACAACAGGCGATCGCAGTAGAAATACTCAATCGCGTTATCAATTTTGACGTTCCCCCCCTGACAGACGAAGATTTAGTCCTCAATGCAGAAGAACTATTTTTGGCATTAGATGAGCAACAAATAGATTATGAGTAGTCCTAACCGGGGAGAAGTTGGGCTGGTTGATTTAGGTTACACAGCCAAAGTTAGGCCATATTAATTTCTCACCCAACCAGTTCTAGGAGTTCACGTTTTGAAGTAGAGATTAAAACCAGGTTTCTCAAGCTAGGAGTTTGCGTCTTGCAGCAAACAGCAGACACGCTTGAATATCTGCGAGTTCCAAATCAGGAAAGTCTTCTAAAACTTCAGTAACGCTAACATTTTCCGCCAACATTTCTAAAATATCGGTCACTCGAATTCGCATCCCTCTAATACAGGGACGGCCCCCACATTGACCCGGAGTTTGAGTAATTCGGTTTAGCAAGTCATTCGTTAAGTTCATAACCCGTTTTTGTGCTTAATTCAGTAATTGAGTTTTATCATTAATTAGAGCCTAGCATCACCCCATCCTTGAACCTTCCGAAAAATAGCTCCTCTGCATGGATGGTAGCTGCTTCAATACCTCTATTAACCCCAGTTCAGACGGTAAACCCCTAAACACTATCCTAGAGCAACAGTGCCTAGTCTGAGTATAACGCAGTTTTTAGGGAAGGGAGGGGGATTTTGCAGAGGGGATTCTCCTACGGAGACGCTTCGCGATCGCCCCTAATTCTTACCATTCCAATCCGGCAATTAATCCTATTCATTCATCGCGGAATTGCTAAATATTATCAAGAAATTCCACATCTTCATAAAGCAGAGAAATCGAAAAATGAAAGTCAACACTGGTCAAGTTTATTTCTATTTCTGCGGGTTCAGCATTCACTTCATCCAATGAATAAGACGTGAGTTCCCATTTTCCCCGTTCATTGAGACAGTAATAATCAACGCTGATTTTTTCAGCACTAATCAGGACATATTCTTTTAAAGTGGGGATGCGGCGATAATGTTTAAATTTATCCCCTCTGTCAAAGGCTTCTGTACCTGGAGAAAGAACTTCTACTAACAGGCAAGGAGAGTAAACAATTTTTCGAGCATTTAGGTCCTGGGAATCGCAAGTTACCATTACATCAGGATAGTGAAACGGACCATTTTTAGAAACTCCGAGTTTAGCGTCTGCCATGAAAACTTTACAGCCTTTACCCCGGAGGTGATTTTTCAAGGCAGAGGCTAAATTGAGAGCGATCGCATTGTGAGCAAGAGTTACCCCCATCATCGCCAATACTTCGCCGTTGATATATTCGTATTTAATCGGCTGTTGTTCTTCCCATTCCAAATACTCTTGGGGAGTCATTCGCGAAAACTGCTGATTTGCTATCATGGCTATTCCCTACTTTATTGAATCCAATTTTAATAGGTTAATCTGGCTAGAAAACATAAGTTTCCCTTGCTTTTCTTCCTGCTTGGATACTTGAAAATTCTCATAAATCTGGTCCCGAGACTCCTCACGAAGATACTGCTGTAACAACAGGGAAATTTATCGTTTTTCATCTGTAGAAAGACTCTTGATGACATCAACTACATCATTAAATCTCATCATTAACTAAGCCTCATGATGCTGAACCGCTTTTAATGATATCCCATTTTGCCAGAAACTAGCCGACACACCCCGAAAAGCACCCTTAGAAAGCGTTCCTCCGAATCAATCGGGTTTAATCCCTGCCATATGCGATCGCCAAGCGTCTTGGAAGGAGTATCGCCCCACCCCGACATACCCCCACAAAAAAACGCCTGAGCGAACTCAGACGCATAAAGGAGACAAATTGTCAAGCGGAATTTAACGTTGCATTCCGGCTGCACCACCGACCACTTCCAGGATTTCCTGGGTGATGGCGGCTTGACGGGCTTTGTTGTAAGTCAAGGTTAAGGTTTCCATGAGTTCGCTGGCGTTTTCGCTGGCGTTGTTCATGGCGGTCATTCTGGCGGCGAGTTCGCTGGCGGCAGCTTCTTGCAGGGCGCGCAATAACTGGTTATTCAGATACAGCGGCAGCAAGGCTTCCAGGATTTGGGCCGGGTCTTGCTCGAAAATCATGTCCCGAGGGAAGGCTTCCGGCGCAGCAGTAGTAGCGACTTTTTCGCGCTGGACATCGAAGGAACCGCCTTTACTGGTGAGGCGGAAGATTTCATCGTCAGGGACTTCTAAGCCTTGGCGATCGAGGGGTAACAGGGTTTGGACCACGGGTTTGGAACTGATTAATGACACGAATTTGGTGTAAATCAATTCCACGCGATCGACGCTTTCCGAGAGGAACAACGAGAGCACTTCGTCTGCAATTTCTGAGGCTTCTTTTGCCGTCGGAATCTGTTCTAAGCCGATGTAGGAGGCATCGATGGGGGCGTTGCGTCGGCTGAAGTATTGATTGGCTTTCCGTCCGACAATCACCAATTTATAATCGAACCCTTCGGCTTGGATTTCTTTAATCCGAGCTTCGGCACGTTTGATGATGTTGTTATTGTAGCCGCCACACAAACCCCGATCGCCCGTAACAACGAGCAATCCCACGGTACTCACTTCGCGCTGTTTCAACAAGGGCAGGTCTACATCTTCAAACCGCATCCGAGTTTGCAATCCGAAGAGAACCTGGGCCAAGCGATCGGCAAAGGGGCGAGTTCCGAGGACCTGTGCTTGAGCGCGTCGCACCTTAGCTGCGGCCACGAGGCGCATGGCTTCGGTGATTTTTTTCGTGTTTTTTACTGACTGGATGCGATCGCGAATCGCCTTTAGATTTGCCATAATCCCAAATCAAGAATCAAGAATTTAAAATTAAACCTAATGCATGAAGAATTGAGAATGAAGAATATCAGAAATCTTGCATTCTTCATTCCCAATTCTTCTCAATTGCTGGTCCTACAGGGTAGCCATGAAAGACTGAGTGAATTCAGCGATCGCCTCTTTCAACAAGGTCTCAGCTTCATCGGTCAATTGCTTGCTGCTTTGAACGATTTCGCCGTATTTAGCCTTGCTAGTCCGCATATACTCACGCAGACCTTTGGTGAAGTCGGTGATTTTTTCCACCGGAACTTCATCCAAATAGCCATTAATCCCAGCGTAAATAATCGCAACTTGCTCACTCACCGGCAAGGGCGAATATTGATTTTGTTTTAACAGTTCCCGTAGGCGCTGACCCCGGGCCAATTGTTGCTGGGTGGAGGCATCCAAGTCCGAGGCGAACTGAGCAAATGCTTCCAATTCAGCAAACTGGGCTAGTTCTAGCTTCACCTTACCCGCCACTTTCTTCATGGCTTTGGTTTGTGCGGCAGAACCCACCCGGGACACGGAAATACCTGCGTTCACTGCCGGACGTAAACCGGAGTTGAACAAGTCAGAAGATAAGAAGATCTGACCGTCGGTAATCGAAATTACGTTCGTGGGAATGTAGGCGGAAACGTCACCGGCTTGGGTTTCGATGATCGGTAACGCAGTCATGCTGCCTTCGCCCATTTCGCTGCTGAGTTTAGCGGCGCGTTCCAATAAGCGAGAGTGGAGGTAAAACACATCCCCAGGATAGGCTTCACGTCCGGGGGGACGACGCAGCAGCAAGGACATTTGACGATAGGCTTGGGCTTGTTTGGACAAGTCATCGTAAATGACCAGGGTGTGCTTGCCTTTATACATGAAGTATTCAGCAATGCTTGCGCCGGTATAAGGGGCGAGGTATTGGAGGGTGGCTGGTTCGTTGGCGTTAGAAGTGACGACAACGGTGTAGTCCATCGCGCCTTTTTCTTGGAGGGTGGCGACGACTTGAGAAACCGTGGAGGCTTTTTGACCGATCGCCACGTAAACGCAGATCACGTCCTCACCCTTTTGGTTGATGATCGTGTCAACGGCGATCGTGGTCTTCCCGGTTTGACGGTCACCAATGATTAACTCACGTTGTCCCCGTCCGATGGGAATCATGGAGTCAATAGCCGTAATCCCGGTTTGCATCGGTTCGTACACGGAACGACGCTCAATGATACCAGGGGCTTGAGATTCCAGCAAACGGCTTTCGGTGGTGTTGATGTCTCCTTTGCCGTCGATCGGACGACCCAAGGCATCCACAACGCGGCCAATCATCGCTTCTCCCACGGGGACCTGAGCGATTTTGCCGGTGGAAGTCACGGAAGATCCTTCTTGGATATCGTGACCATCACCCATTAACACCGCACCCACGTTATCTTCTTCTAAGTTAAGGGCGATACCAACGGTGCCATCTTGGAATTCTAAAAGTTCGCCGGACATGGCTTTTTCTAGGCCATAAATCCGCGCAATTCCGTCCCCAACTTGGAGGACAGTACCCACGTTAGAGACTTTTACATCGGTGTCGTAGGACTCGATTTGCTGGCGAATAATATTGCTGATTTCGTCGGGTCTGATGCTGATCATCTCAGTTTTTGTTAGGGGTTGCTGGGTAGTTTTTTCTGTAGAGTTTAGGGAGGGTCGGTTCCCTAAATGATGTTCTGTGGGTTAGCTGTTGCTGCCTAAGCGCACACCAATCCGGCGCAGTTGTCCACGTAAGCTGGCATCAAGAACTTGCGAACCGACTTTAATCACGACACCACCAATTAAGTCAGCATCGATTTTCGTTTCGAGTTCGACTTGTTGCGCGGAGGTAATTTCTTTGACCTTATTCCGAACGCCTTCCTGTTGTGCTTCGGTCAAAGGTACTGCGGAGGTGACTTCGGCGAGTACAGTTTGATTGAGCTTGCGCAGGAGCATTAGGTAATAGCTGGCAATTCCTTCAATGAAGGGAATGCGTCTGCGATCAATTAGCAACATTAAAAAGTTGCGCGTATAGGGTTGAACGGAATCCCCTAAAATTTGGCCGAGGGCATTTTTTTTGTCCGATTCTTTGATAATTGGACTGCCAATAAATTGAGCCAAATCGGGAGATTCTTTCAGTAAGTTCAGGATGCCCCGCATATCCTCGCCAATTTGTTCGGTGAGGTTATGCTCTTGTGCCAAGGACATCAAGGCTTGAGCGTAAGGTTCAAAAACTTCTGACTGGATGATACTCATCGATTGCCTCCGAGCATCGCAATACTGTTATCAATGAGTTGTTGCTGTTTGCCTTCGTCGAGTTGGCTTTTGAGTTGACTTTCAACTCGTTCTAATGCCATTGTTGCCACTCGTTGGCGTAATTCAGCCATTGCCCGTTCTTTAGCGGCGTTGAGGTCTTGTCCGGCTTCTGCTCTCAAACGTTCTAAATCTTTTTGAGCTTGGGCGGCAATTTGTTGTCTTTCAACGGTGGCGCGTTCTTGGGCTTGGGCTTTGATGTTTTCAGCTTCAGCTTGAGCTTGGGCTAGTTTTTGCTGCTGGTCCGACAGTTTTGCGGCTGCATCTTTCTGACGTTTTTCAGCTTCTTTAATGGCAGATTCGATTTTGGCGCGGCGTTCGGTGAGAATGTTTCCTAAAACTTTCCGACCGAAGTAGAACAGCACGCCAATGACGATCGCCAAATTAACAACGTTGGTTTCAAAAAAGTCTAAGTTAAGACCGAAACCTCCTTCTGCTGCTCCTTCTGCATGAGAAGCGAGCAACCAAAAAGTTCCCAGAATCATAAGATGGATAACTTCCTTTACTTAATGCCGTCGTGCGTTAGATTCGTTAGAATGTTTTTACTGTTTAGAGGAAAAGTTTTGATATAATGCTTTGCCTCTAATATTACTCTAACTATTGACTAAGTTGGTGCCGACGAGTTTTTCGAGAATCTGGCGACTTAAGGCATCGACTTGCTGTTCTAAGGAGCTCATCGCTTCTTGCTTTTGCTGCTCGATTTCTCGTTGAGCTTGCTCTCGTTGAGCTTGACTTTCTCGCTGGGCTTCGGCGATTTGGTCCGCTGCGGTTTTCTGGGCTTCTGCTTGCGCTTGAGCAATAATCTCTTGCGCTTTTTTCCGACTTTGGGCTAGTTCTTGTTCGTACTGCCGTGCCAAGGTTTCTGCTTTCGACAGGCGTTCTTTAGCGCTTAGTTCGCTAGAACGAACGAATTCGTTGCGATCGTCGATCGCCTTGCCGAGAGGCTTATAAAAGATCGCGTTTAAAACTACCGCCAAAATTATGAATTGCAGCGCCATGATCGGTAAGGTGGCGTCAAAATCAAATAGCCCACCTTCCTTTACCGCTGTTTCAGCGGCTAGTAAGATCGTCCATTGAATCATAGTTAAATGAGCCGCTATAGCTTTGGGGGGTTGAACGGAATGGAAATTGAAACAACAGCGCCCGGTTGTAGAGAGGTGATTGAATTTAATCACCCCTCTACCCCTGGCACCGCTTTAATCTTCTTAGGCGAAGGGGTTAGCAAACAGCAACACGAGTGCGACCACCAAGCCGTAAATCGTGAGTGCTTCCATGAATGCCAAGCTCAACAGTAAAGTCCCCCGAATTTTTCCTTCTGCTTCTGGTTGACGGGCAATCCCTTCTACTGCTTGTCCTGCGGCATTACCTTGACCGATACCAGGGCCGATCGCAGCCAAACCAACAGCAAGGGCAGCAGCGATAACGGAAGCAGCAGCAATTAATGGATCCATGATTGGTTGTTTCCTTTAGTACAAAATGAACGATTTACAGAATGAACGAACTCAGATTTTGGCGGTTCGATCGCGCTCAAAATCTAACTATCAAATCCTAATTTTAGTCGTGATGTTCTTCGCCGTGGCCTTCCATCGCTTCACCGATGTAGACCGCCGCTAAGGTGGCGAAAATCAGGGCTTGGATCGCACTGGTGAATAGTCCCAAAATCATCACCGGAAGGGGGATAAATAGGGGAACCAACAATACGAAAACCCCCACCACTAACTCATCTGCCAAGATGTTTCCAAATAAACGGAAACTCAGGGAGAGAGGCTTGGTAAAATCTTCCAGAATGTTGATCGGCAAAAGGATCGGCGTTGGTTGAATGTATTTAGAAAAATACCCCAACCCGCGCTTGCGTAATCCGGCGTAGAAATAAGCCAAAGATGTCAGCAAGGCCAGTGCGACAGTGGTGTTGATATCACTGGTCGGTGCAGCTAATTCGCCGCCCGGAATGTGAATCAGCTTCCAAGGCACCAACGCTCCAGACCAGTTGCTCACAAAGATGAACAGAAATAATGTGCCAACAAAGGGCACCCAAGGCCGATATTCTTTCTCTCCGATTTGGCCTTTGGCTAAGTCTCTAATAAACTCCAGGGCATATTCCATAAAGTTTTGAAGGCCACCAGGGATCCGTTGGATGTTCCGGGTAGCTGCCAAGGAGGTGACAACCAGCAATCCCATCACAAACCAGGAAGTCATGACCACCTGACCGTGAAGCTTGAGACTGCCAACTTGCCAATAGAAGTGCTTGCCTACTTCCAATTCGGCGATCGGGAGCGAATTAAAGGCGTTTAAAACCTCTAGCATATCCATTAAGCGGGGTTCCAGAGGGACTGGATGGTTTGCAAAATGCCTTATCCTATTTGGAGTCCGGCAAAAGGGTCGTTTGAAGGACGTAGACGAGGAGCGCGGCTTTATATGTCAGGAAACCCAGAAATATGGGCATCACCTGTAGCTGATCCCACTGAGTTGCTACTATAATCAACCCAATGAACATCGCCAGTCTGCCTTTACTCAGACTTTGCTTTTGATTGCCGAGACGCTCAACATCTCTTGCCAACATTCTCAAGTAAACCACACCCGTGCACGCCCCGATCAAATAATTCAGGGCAATATTGAGCGAATAATAGAACCAAACCGAGACAAACACGACGGCTGTAATCACAAGGGTGAAGACAAACAGCTTTTGTTTAAGCTGTTGGTACTCATCCATTGAGGAATTCTCCTGCTGTTCACGAGTCTCGTTGGGTTCGAGTTCTCGCTCTTGGGAAGTGGGTTCTTCAGAAGGGTCTGACAAGTTCACTCTTAGTTAACTTATGCCCAGATCGTTACACCTGGACGCTAACAGGCCAAAATGAATAATATCACGCGACGGTAACATAACTTAAAAAATAATAAATTTATCTGAAATAGGAAATTTTCTGGATCCAGGTTGGGGGCGGATGGGGTTTGTTGCGACAACCGGCGGGGGATCAATCCCCCGCCTAATAGCTAAAGTCGGATAAATCCGACTAAACCTTACCCGATTCCTCGTGAGCGGGCTTCTGCCGAGTCATGCACTCTGCGCGGCTCTGCCGCCTCATAGGGATCTGCTGTGATCGTGACAATGAAGCCTTGCCACGCATTTTTAAGAGCTTAAGCGCCTAGTAGGGGACAGGAGGCAGAGCCTCCAAAAGGCATGACTCGGCAGAGCCAAGTCACGAGGACCCTACTTTCTCCCCTATCTCCCGTCTCTCGATTGGGGGTTTCCCGTCTCTCCCCCACCTCCCCATCAACCAATGACCAATGACCAATGACCCGCTTATTCCGACTCAAACGATTGACTGTTAAATTTGAGGGTCCGGCAGTTTTCTAGGACAGTACGAGCGATATCATCTGGAACTCCGTCTGGAATTTCAGCTTCGATTTCCAAGGTGATTTTGACTTTGGCCTTATTCAGGGAGATCAGATGCTGGATGACTTCCTGGACGATCGCCGGGACATCCCGATTCACCCGCATTGGGTCAATCTCTACATTTCCATAAAATCGCCGCAGAACCGTCGCCGTAATCTCTTCCACCCCCAACCCTTCACTGGTACTGCCCGCCCCCGCATTCATCGAAGATGTCCTATATTCTGCTCCAGAAGACTTCAAAGCAGAAGCTGGCGACTGGAGACCCTGGGTTTTTTCTGCCTCCATCCGGCTCACTCTCGCCTCTGAATCAAACTGCTGTTGAGCAATTTCCGGTTTGACTAGCAAACTTTGAGGACTAATACTGGGATTAATCCCTGTCCCCGCCCGCAACCCCAGATATTTCCCCGATTCTTCGTCAAATCCCTCAGCATAAGCAAAGCTATCCGCCCAAATCGTTGAGGTTACGCCACCACTAATCCCAGCTAAAAGAACCGTCTGATTTTTTAATCGCGGCAGATAGAGATATTGGGCGAGATATTCCCACAGGCGTTTGAGGTCAATGTGGTTCGTTTCCCGCCACAGAAAGCGGTCCAGGGCTTCAAGGCGCAGGTTGGTGGCGGCGTAAACATCTAGCAAATCCCCTTCATAGACTGCCTTTTTACTGGCCCGCGTAATGGGGGACTCTGGCCCTGACAATCGCGTTTCCTTCCATTCAATCTCCCCTTTAGCATCCGGTTGGGTGGGAATCAGCAGCCATTGATAGGTATCCCATAGAATATTATCAACATCTTTGTTTGTCCCATCCCGCTTGGTTTCAGCCTGAGTACGTTGGAAATTATCTAAGTTGAGCGTCTTCTTTTTATCATCGGCTAGAATGGATTCCCAGGCCAAATATTGAGCAACATTTTTCTCTAAATTTTCGATTTTAGATTGGTCCGGCGCTAGGAATAGCAGGGTGTTCCGGTAATAGCGAGGACTGCTCCCTTTGTGGTTGAGGGCATCTTCTACATAGTTTCGGGCGGGACTGTCTGTGCTTAGACGAGTATGGGGAGAGACTGGAGACAGAACAACCAGGCGGACTCCTAAATTGGGGTCATCAGGAATATCGGAGGTAGATTCCGGGGCGACATGGATGGCACTGAATTCTCCACGCTGGCGATCGCCTTTCAACCGTTTAATAATTTCTTCCGTGACGAGATAGCGGTCCTCTAAGAACTGACTCCCCCGTTCTTGGGCGGTGCGATTCACATTGGGTTGAGTGGAAATCCAGTACCGATTCCCATCAATATACAAATAAGTTCCTTGGTCCGATAATCGCCGCAAGGCATCCCCGAAGGTTGCCACACTTTCCCCGGGTTGGACACAACCTAATTTGATGCGCCGGTCTTCTAAACCCCGATTGGCCGCCCGCAGAGTGGGGGCCGAACCCATGTAAATTGTCCGGGTGACGCGACGACAGGCGGAGTAGCGGCCTAGATTCGGATTCTGGCGGTCCAGGGCCAGGGGCAACGAATTAGGCCCGTCCACATCTTTTTCAATCACGGGAATCCAGTTATCTTCTAGGTAGTGACTCAGTTCCGTCTGAACTTGGGAATCGTCCATTGGGACATGAGCTGGCATAATCAGGAGACTTTGGTCATTGCGTTCCCACAGAGAGTGAATGATTTTAGCCATCAAACGCAGAACCCCGCGAGTGCGCTGGAATTTATCCAGACTGGACCAATCGGAGTAGAGGCGTGCAAACAGTTCTGGATGAATCGGATAAGCTTCTTTCATCCGGCGTTCATAGTCGCCTTCTTTACATTCTGCCGGAAATTCCTGACTCTGAGTGCGGTAGAGTTCTGCAAAGGCGCGAACCACTGCATCTCGCTGGACAAACAGACTGGGGTCTGAGGTGGGTTGAAATAGCCGACGCCGGACAATTTCAAAACTTTCGTCAGCGCTTGCGGGTCGCCAGGGACACTCTACCCGCCCGATCGCATTCTTGAGACGGTCTAGGGCCTCTTTCCCCCGGTCTCCCCCAATTTCAATCTCTGAAGAGGGAATACTCACCACCAACAGGGTTTGTTTGGCGTTTTTCGCCGATTCGCTCAGGGTTTGGGCAAAGGTGAAGTGAGTATCAAAATCTCCCGCCGGTAGGTCATTTTTATGGTGCAGTTGACGACCATAGGCCACCCACTCATCAATCAAAATTAGCACGGGTGCATAATGATTAAATAAGTCTTTGAGGGCATCACCGGGATTGGTAGAGGTTTCATCTGCTTCTCGGAGTCTGTCATACCCTTCTTTTCCCCCCAGTTGCCATGCAATTTCACCCCACAAGGTCCGCACTTGAGTCCCGTCGTTTTTGCAATGAATCTGTCCCGGGGAAATTTTGTTGCCGACTAGGACAACAGTATTCACGTTAGCGGGAGGTTCATTGATTCCCGCCACCTGGAAGAGGGGTTCTAATCCCGGTAAGTCTTTAGCGGAAACCCCAAAAAACAGGTGATAGAGGGCCAACATCGCATGGGTTTTTCCTCCACCGAAGTTGGTTTGGAGTTCGATAACCGGATCTCCTCCGGTTCCGCTTAAGCGCAGGAGTGCCCCGATGAGGAGTTGTTTCAGTCCCTCGGTGAGATAGGTGCGTTGGAAGAATTCTGTGGGGAGGCGATATTCATCGGAGCCTTCATCGAGATAAACTTGCCAGAGGTCTGCTGCAAATTCCGCTTGTTGGTAGCGACCGGAAGCGACATCGGGATGAGGGGTGGTAATTTCGCGCCAGGGTTTTAATCCGGGTTGGGGTTGTCCTTCTGTCGGGGCGATCGCCACCCGGCGCGTTTCCCGTCGGGCCTGGTCTTCAAAGCGAAGGCGTAACAGTTCTTGTTTCTGCTTTTCCACTTTAGCAGCTTCTTCTGGGGCTGAAATCGCCGATAATAAACGGGTGATACTATCTAAGGCCCGGTAAGCATCATCGGTGGAAAAGGTGGTCCGATGCGCCCAATCGTTGCGGATATCGCGCAATTCACTGACTAAGCTGCGTTCAGAACGTCCCAGGGTATTGCGAAAGATATTATTCCATTGTTCCCACATCACAATCAGCAAGGCTGAAACATCTTCCTGGAGAACATCTTGGGGCTGTTTATTGCGAACGTAACTATCTGATAAACAAGCTGAGGCAGCAACTATCCAACGTTCTCCATGAATAGCCTTCATCTCTCGTTCAATAAATGGATAGAGGCCATCTCGGAGTAAGTTTAAAGCTCTGCCGACTCGTTCATGATTGCTAATCGCCATAATGATTTTATAGGGTAGAGTTTAGGGTACGAATTTGCTGGCGGAAGGCTCTTAAGGCAGGACTTCTGCCCTGGGTCAGAGTTTGATTCAGAACTGCTGTTACCGGGTCTAATAGGGGAAAACCGGGGAAGGTGGGACTGGTAGAAACTTGTTGATATTCTCCGGAGTTTAGGGTGTAAATCTTGAGTTCACCCCGGGCATAAATCCAGAGTTCCGGAACTCCCAGGCTGAGGTAAGCATCCATCTGGGTTTTAGAGGTGACATCGACTTCAATAGCTAGGTCGGGGGGTGGATCTATGGATAAATCAATGCGGCGTTTCCCGCGCATTTGAGTCTGGTTTTGAATGTAAAAGCATTGGTCCGGTTCAATGCCACTTTTCATGGCAGTTTGTTTGAAGGTGGTTGACCCAAAACATTCGCAGTCTATTTCTAGTTCTTCTAGTAAGATTTTGACAATATCGCTAATAATTTCTTTGTCAATTTCATGTTCTGGGGTGGGCATTCTGATTTCTAAGGTTTCTTGATGATAGGCAATTCTAGCTGTGCGGCTTTCTCCCAGTTCAGTGATGATTTCTTCAAATTGTTCCCAATTTAAGTGATGAATTAACAAGCGTTGACCCAGGGGGATGTCGATTTGTTGGAGTTGTAAGGTGACCATGATTTTGGGTTATGGTTAGGTGCGTCCTCCTCATCCTCCCCTCTCCCCGGTGGGAGAGGGGCCGGGGGAGAGGGGGACTCGGGTTTTCTGGACTAGCAAAGATGGACATCCTTTCATTATCTCCTCAGAAACAATTCGGTTAAAACTGACATCAGGCACCATTCTCAACAACCGGCGGGGGATAAATCCCCCGCCTAATAGCTAAAGTCGGTTAAAAACCGACTGCAAGTCTATATCCGGCGGGGGATAAATCCCCCGCCTAATAGCTAAAGTCGGTTAAAAACCGACTGCAAGTCTATATCCCCTGGTGTTTTCAGTCGTCTTTAGACGACTTGAGCTGTTAGGCGGGGGATTTATCCCCCGCCGTTTGTTGCAACAGGTGCAAGATATCGGTTAAAACAGACTGCCTTGGATGGGTTGAGTAACTTTTGATTCGTTGGCTAACCGGCTGATTTCGGGCCAAGAAATGACTAGGCTGTTATAGCCAATTCCCTCCGCTGCCCACCCTTTTCTGTCACAGAGGTTATAGAGTCGATAGGCTAAATCTCGGGCAGTTTCTCCTCGGTTTCCGAGTTTGGCGAGGAGTTCTGCTGCCCCGATTTCTCCGGTTTGGTCGAGGGCGCGAATCAGGTGTTGGGTGATTTCCCAATGAGGGACGCGATTATCCTGTTCTGGATTCCAATCCCCTTGCAGTTCTGACCGTTTCAGGAGGCGGACTTTTCCTGCTTTGGCACTTAAAATTCCCGCTTGTTCTAAGCCTTGAATACTGGTATTTTTAGCTTTGGAAAGGGTTTCGGCATCGCCATATTGTCCTTCATTGAACTGATGTTGTTCAAACCAGGTCAGCGCCCACCGGGTATCGCTATCAAATTCTCCTTCTTGTTCCGTGAGGTATTCATCGAGGAGTTGATTAATCAGTTGTAAAGCAGTGCGAACTCGCATGGGGGAACCATCATTTTCGAGGACGGCAGCGTATTGGGAGTAGACGGCCATCCCGGGTCCGATACTGGCTTGGGCAAGGTCTACGGGGGCGATATTACCCTGTTGTAGGGTTTTTAAGGATTTGGGGAGTTCTTTTTTTAATTCGCTGAGGAATTGGCGGCGCGTGATTTTGGAGGCGGTTTCTGGACGAGGGCGGCAGATAAGAACGATAGAGGAAGCGAGGGCGTTTGAGTCAAGATTTCTCATTCTGGCACTTCTTTCTGTTCTTAATGGCCAGGTTCCACCAATGCTAAAATTAGCCTGCATTAAGCCTTCTAAAATTGTTTTCCAACCTGTTGAAGCAACGTTATTATTATCATCGGTTTCTGATTGTTTAAGTGCGTAATAAACCGTGACCGGATAATCAGGATGATTGAGATTATTGATGCGATGAAATAATTTAATTAGGCTGGATTCAAAAAAATCTTTGGCTTTTTGCTTGCTACCATGGCGAAAGGTATCCGCGACCATTTCTTGATGTTTTGGCGCTAACAGGGTACTACAAATGTCTGGATAAATTGAACCCACACTTGGACGGAGCCATGTATAGAAAAAATCCGATAAATCGGCGTAAGGTACAGCATCATAATAGGGCGGGTCTGTTGATACTATTTTGGGTCGGGAGTCATTTTCATGAATCCAAGTTGCATCATGTTGGAATACTTGAGATTTACAATTGCCATTTTCATGATTTTCCAGAACTTGTATAACCCAATTAATCGCGCCATTAAAATTTCCGGTGGAATCACTGAGGGGATTGGCTTCGCAAAAATCCCAAGTCATGGGAATAGCTTGTCTTGTAAATACATGACTCATGGTTTCTCCACTAATGCCCCATGTACATAGATTGCTCCAGTAATCCGAGCTTTTATCCACAGCAAAAGCTAAGTAAGTGGCGATCGCCTCCCCATAAGCCCTCGCCCCAGTACCGCCCGCATTCAACGGCACATCATCATCGGATAACCGGGCACAAACTGCATCTTGAAACGCCTTTTTTTTCGCTTCACTCACTAAATCACTAAAAGTAGTTAGGGCAACTAATTGACGAGATGTGAATAAATCAGCGTGTTTCGTCATGCCATATAAAGGCGCATTAATGACCCCCGATTTACATATCAACTCACTCTCGGGCTGCCATTTGGGTTGAGCAGAATTAGCAATTTGTTCTTGTTCATGGGTCGGCGATAAATAAATCCGCCCCTTGTTTCCTTCGGCCACAATTGCCATCAACTGCGCCCCCATACGCCCCCCACAACCTTCACTCCGCACATAATCCAACCCCACAGGGGTTCCACAAGCTAGACAAACCGCCCCCTTGCGGCCCACGGTCCCATCTGGCACTTCTCCCGTTCCTGACTGCACTTGAAAGCGAATGCGAGGGACGGCAGTCTCTGCCATCATCTCCCCATTAAGCTCACTTTCCCCCTTACCCTGCTGCACCATTGGCTGAACCCAAGCCTCTTTACCCTTCTTCGTGGAAAGCTGAAAACTTTTCACCAACGGCATCTGACAACCACAAGCCGGGTTAGGACATTTCACTGTTCTCGCCCATAACCAAGCAATCACCGTCGCCTCAGCATCATCCCCATATTCTTTCGGTAATGCCACCTTGGGATATAAATGCCCTATCCGTTGGAATGCTTCCTCACGCATCCACTGCCCATAAAACTCTACATCTGCTGCTAATCCTTGAGCAGCTTTCCAGAAATTCATCCCCTTTTTCTGCCGATTCGCTGGATTAATCGGCGGCAAATCTTTAAACTTCGGGGGAATTTCAATTAAGGCTTTATTAATTAATACCGCAACCGGATTCAAATCACTGGCATGAGCTTCTAATCCTAACCGTTGAGCCTCTAAAGGAATCGACCCACCCCCGGCAAATGGGTCATAAGCCGGAGGTGCATATTGAGCAATATAATCCCGCACCGCATCCGGTTGAGTGGGCGGTTCCTCTCCCCGGTCCCAAGCTAAACATCGGGCAATTTCTTTTTGTGCTTCGTCAATGATTGCCGGTTCTTTGATATCATCCCACGAGACTAAACCCCGGACAACTTGTTTGTGATTCCCTTTTTTATCCGTCTCAATGGTGATTCGCCCCAAAATATCAAATAAGCGCTCCCGTTCTCGCTTTTGGTCTTCTTCTGTGGGGAATTTATCCGGCCAACTGGAGGGGTCATCTACCAAAGAAGACCACAAAACTGCTCGACAAGCCGCTAAAGGTCGCCGCGCCCACCACAAATGCAGGGTTGAAGGATGCCCATGCCGAATCGACTTTTCTCGGGCAGATTCAGCATTAATCGCTTCCAGGGGAAGGGCAACTTCAATCAGTTTTTTTCTCATAAATGGGGGGTTTAATGCGTTTTTAAGGGGGATTAGCAAATTGTAGGCAATGCCCACCGAATGGAGGTGGGCATTGCCTCCTGAGCTCTGAGCTCTGAGCCCCGTCGAAGCCTGTCCTGAGCTCTGAGCCTGCCGAAGGGTCGAAGGGAGTCGAAGGGCCTACGATTTTTAATACTTTTAACAACCGGATTTGGTATGAGTCGCGATCGCTGTCGTCACGAGGAACGACTGAAGTCGTTACTACAAACTTCCCCATCTCCCCTCTCTCTCCCAATCCTCACCCCACTCCCTTGAGGGCAAAAACTCGCAACCGTTCCTCGATCGCTGCTACTTGCACTCGGGTCCCGACTGCCAACAGAGACCCCCCACTACTGCGCGCATGAAATTCTCGTCCTGAGGGGGTGATCAAACAATATCGGTGCTCTCGTCCTAAAAACTGCCGATCGCGAATTATCACCTGTCCCGTCTCATCGGGTTTCAGGATTAAATCTTCCTCTCGGATCATTAACTCCCCTTCATTAGAATTATCGCTCGGTTCTGGTATCACCGCTTCAGGCACTTCTACTGCAAAAGATCCGCACTCCGTTTCCCAGAGTTTGCC
Source organism: Laspinema palackyanum D2c (assembly GCF_025370875.1). Taxonomy (NCBI): domain Bacteria; kingdom Bacillati; phylum Cyanobacteriota; class Cyanophyceae; order Oscillatoriales; family Laspinemataceae; genus Laspinema; species Laspinema palackyanum. Next base: position 35,796 of record NZ_JAMXFD010000027.1, on the reverse strand, counting down.
GATCCGGCGCGCAGGCAGAAAATTTGCCTGGGTGACAAATCCCGCTACAAACCGCGAGGCAGGTTCCTCATAAATCTCTTCCGGGGTCCCAAATTGTTCGATGCGTCCTTTTTTCATCACCGCAATGCGATCGCTAATCGCCAGTGCCTCCTCCTGATCATGGGTGACAAAAATCGCCGTGGTATTCGTACTCTTGAGAATCTTGCGGATTTCTTCCCTTAAATACAACCGCACCTGGACATCTAAATTGCTTAACGGTTCATCCAGTAAAACGATCGCCGGTGCTGGTGCGATCGCCCGCGCTAATGCCACTCGCTGTCGTTGACCCCCCGACAGTTGATGGGGATAGCGTTTTTCCAATCCTTCCAATCCCACCAAGGCGATCGCCTCTGTCACCTGATGCGCGATCCGTTGTTTCTGTTGTCTTTTTAACCCAAATGCTACATTTTCCGCCACTGTCAAATGAGGAAACAACGCATATTCTTGAAACACCATCCCTAATTGCCGATGTTCTGGCGGAATCCAGACTCCACCCCCAGCAACCTGTCTTCCGGCAATTTCAATTTCCCCCGCATCGGGTTTTTCAAATCCCGCTAATAACCGCAAGAGGGTCGTTTTCCCACAACCCGAAGGACCCAGCAGGGTGAGAATTTCCCCTTTCTGCAAATTTACCGAGACTCGATTAACAGCGGGTGTTCCCGTGGCATCGAATGTTTTGGTAACGGCTTCTAATCTTAAAATTTCCGGTTCATTCATGAGCGTTGACATGGGAGTTGATTTCTCTTGGGGTTGATACAATGAATTTAATTTCTTAATTGTTGATAAAATTTTTGTTCCATAAAGTGGGTAAAAGTTTTCTTTTAATTTCTCATGGCTTCAAATTAATGTTTCAACGGGATTTCCGCCCTAATAAAACTAACGTAGAACCGGCAGAAACTAACAACAGGGTCAGGGAAGCTGCGGCTGCATCGGTAAACTGCACATCCTCTGTGGCTTGCCAAATCTGGGTGGCTAAAGTTTTAAATCCAATCGGTGCGAGTAACATCGTAGCTGGCAGTTCTTTAATCGCTGTCAGAAACACCAGAACTGCACCGCCTAATACTCCAGGACTGACTAAAGGTAAAGTAATTTCCCCCAGGGTTTGCCAGGGGGTGCGGCCCAAGGTACGAGCGGATTCTTCTAATTGGGGATTGACTTGCAGGAGGGAACTGCGAATGGTACCAACCGATTGGGGTAAAAATAACACTAAATAGGCAAACACTAACATGGGCAGGGTTTGATATAAAGCCGGGAGATAGTTAGCACCAATAAAGACTAAAGACAGGGCGACTACGATTCCGGGCAGACCAAAGCCAATGTAAGTTAAGCGCTCAATGACGGTGGTAATTCGTCCGGGAAAGCGCACGGAAAGGATGGCGACGGGGAGGGCGAACAGGGTGGCAATGATCGCGGAAAGACCCGAGGCGAGGATGGAATTAAAGCTGGTGGTGAGGACATCTGGGGGGATTTTTCCGGCATTAAGTCCGCGCCATAACCAGAAGAGGGTGACGGCAAGGGGGAGGACTAATCCCAAGGTGGTGATGATGGTACAAAAGGCGATCGCCGGCCATTTCCACCCCCCCAACGGGATGCGCGTGGGGGTGCGACTCCCACTAGAACTGGTGCTGTAGTAAGCTGCACCAGTTCTCACTCGATATTCCATCGCCAAAATCACCAACAACAGGGCGACTAAAACTAAGGACAACACTGCTGCTGAGTTGCGGTTAAAGCTACTCCGGTACTGAATGAAAATCACCCGAGTAAAGGAGTCAAACCGCATCAAGCTGGGTGTCCCAAAGTCGCGCAAGGAATAGAGGGCAACTAATAAGCCCCCGGCTACTAAGGAGGGGCGTAGCTGGGGGAGGGTGACTTGCCAGAAGGTAGACCAGGCATTGTTTCCCAGGGTGCGCGAAGCTTCTTCGATCGCCGGATCAATGCCTTGCAAGCCCGATCGCAGGGCAATCAGCAGATAGGGATAGGTAAACAGGGTTAGGGCCAGAATTGCCCCGAACCAGCCATAGATGGAAGGCAAGCTGTCCACTCCCAACGGTTCGAGCAACAGTTGTAGCCAACTGCCTCGGGGTCCAAAGGCGGCAATTAAGGCAAAACTTCCCACATAGCTAGGAACCGCTAACGGCAGGGTGGTGGCGACGGCCCAAAACCGTCGTCCGGGCAAATCAGTCCGTTCGGTCAAAAAGGCTAGGGGTAAGCAAATCAAGGCGGAAACTAGGGTCACCACTGCCGCTAACCCGGCACTGTGAACTAAGACTTCTAGGGTGCGTGGACGGGAAAGTAAGGTCCAGACTTCCTCAAATCCCGCACCTGCCGCCCGGATGAGCAGATAGATTAAAGGCAGGGCGATCGCTACAGCGGTAATACTTCCGGCTGCCACCAAAAACCCCGGAGGGCCAGACCCTTGTCCCAAGGGTTTAGAAGCCCGAACCCACTGCTCTAACCGCTTGCCAATCTGGGCGATCGCCTTTCCCTGTTTTGTTGATTTCATCCTTAACTCGACACCTTTCCCACCCTAGATTGCTTATGACCTATTTTCTATCTTGACTCAAGTCGCTCAACTTTTTTATAAAACTCCCGCTTGCTCTAGTAAAGACATTGTTCCCGCTAAATCAGCTAAGTTGCTCAAGTCAATATTGGGCGGATTGATTTGAGAGATGGGAATTTGTTTCGCTGGGGGTTCTACCCCAGAGATTAAGGGATACTCGCTTGTTTGTTGAGCAAAATACTCTTGGGATTCGGGTTTGAGTAGATACTCAATGAATTTTTCCGCATCCCCTTTTTGGTCCGTAGTATCCATAATGGCAACCCCGGCCACATTAATCATGGACCCGATATCTCCAGCCATATAATGATGGGCAACAGGAAAATTCGGATTTTCACTGGTAAACCGCGAGAGATAGTAATTATTCGTTAACCCGAGGTGAACTTCTCCTCGACCTAACGCTTCGAGAATGGTGCTATTGTTCGGATACACCACGGTTCCATTGTCTTTCATGGCGCGCAGCCATTCTAAGGTGCGGTCATCTCCGGCAGTGGAACGCATGGCGGTGATAAAGGACTGAAATGATCCGTTCGTGGGTGCCCAGCCGATTTTACCCCGCCATTTGGGGTCGGTCAATTCCCAGACATTCTTGGGGAGTTGGTTGCGCTGCACCAGTCGGGTATTGTAATCCAGGACGCGCGCACGACCGCTGATTCCCATCCATTGGCCGTTGCGAGACCGAAAGCGAGCGTCTACTTGGTTGAGCAAGGGTTGGGGAATTGGCATGGTGCGGCGAGCTTGGGCCATTGCCCCTAATGCTCCGGCATCTTGGGCGAAAAACAAGTCGGCACGGCTATTTCGGCCTTCTTCCAGTAGGGCGATCGCCAATTCTGCGGTATCGCCATATCTAACTTCTATATCAAGTCCGAGTTCTTGACGGGCTTTATCAATAACGGGTGCAATTAAGTTTTCATTGCGCCCGGAATAGATAATCAGGGTTTTTCCTTGGGCCGTAACCACACGAATTCCGCCCAGGCTTAACAGGATGGCGATCGCCGCGATCGCCAGTTTCTTCCGATAGTTCATGGTTTGTAATCTCTTAATGTTTCGGTTGATGTTGCTCGCGAGTCGTTGTAACAGTTGATACTATACCCTCCAGCATCAACTGTTGCGATCACCCTTAATTTCTCTGCCCGTTTTTCCAGCTACCTTTATAAAATGCCAGTTTCCTGGAGTAGCTTGAGCGTTCCCTCTAAATCATTGAGGTTACTCAAATCAATTTCGGGATACTTTATATCCGATAAGGGGGTTAGAGTTTTAGTTGCCACTACACCTGTTACCAAGGGATACTCGTAAGTCTCTTGAGTAAAGTATTCCTGAGCTTTGGGACTTAACATAAAGTTAACAAACTGTTGCGATGCAGCCAGCTTGTCTGTATTCTCCAAAATACTCACACCCGCTACATTCACCAATGATCCCACATCGTTAGGGAAACTGTGAGCAACGGGTGCCTCTGGATTTTCCGCTTTGAATTTTTCTAAATAGTAGTGATTGACCAGTCCGACGGCAATTTCCCCCCGAGAAAGTGCTTCCACGATCGCCGTATTCTTGGGATATACTTTCGGATTGTTGGCTTGCACTCCTTCTAACCATTGTTTGGTTTGTTCCTCTCCAAGAGAGAGTCGCAAGGCCGTAACAAAGGCTTGGAATGACCCATTGCTCGGTGCCCAGCCAATTTTTCCTTCCCACTTCGGATCGGCCAATTCCATGATGGACTGGGGTACTTCCTCCGGTGAGACTAGGTTCGTATTGTAGTCTACAGTGCGAACCCGACCTGTAATCCCTACCCACTCACCTTCGGGCGATCGATACCGAGACTCAACTTTATTCAGAATATCTTCGGGCAGTTTGGCGGTGCGATCGGCTTTTTGCAGCGCACCCAGAGCACCGGCATCCTGGGCAAAAAAGACGTCTGCTGGTGTATTTTGGCCTTCTTCGAGAATGGCTGCGGCGAGTTCTGCGGTGTCTCCGTAGCGGACTTGGATATCAATGCCGGTTTCACTCTTGAATTGTTCCATCAAGGAACCCACTAGGTTCTCGTTGCGACCGGAATAAACAACCAATTGTTCTCCCGTGGCGGGAGTCGTGGCTGTTGTTGCTGCCGGTTCCGCTGGGGTTGTTGCCGTGGGTGTCGTTCCATTAGAACAGGCAATTGCCAGTCCCCCACTTGCCAAGGCTAACCCTAATAAGCTTAATATTTTTCTGCGTTTCACTCCTTGCACCTCCCAAAGTACCTCCAGGATTGTTTCCCCTCAATCAAGAAACACTCTCAATTAATATAGAAATGCAATCCAGCGGAAGCTGTGTTTTTAATCTTAAGATCTGAATTTACGGTATTCGACGACTTCCGTCAAGCTTAATGAAATAAATTCTCATTTTTAATTTTGGGCGGACCCACCCCTAGGCCAAACTGCCTTAAAGCCAAAACCCATAACCGTTGTCACCCCTATTACCCCTTTCTGAACCCTTACCTACTGTAAACCCAATTTAGATTTAGGCCTAATAGGCCATTTTCCTGGGAAAAATCAGAAAATTTCCGCCATTTCAGGTAAATTTGTTACAGGTTCTTAAAAAACTTTACAACTCATCGGGGGCTGGCCTGAACCCCGGATTGTTCCGGGACTCACTCGCCTCAATCCTCGGTTCAGGGGGGATATCCTAATTAATGGCTACTTATTAGTAATGAATTAGGAGAGGGTAGGTATAATCCGATACTGCCACTTAAGATTTTACAGCTAATCGGCATCCTAGGTTTGACCCTACCGGAAATTTAATCTTTTTAGTTCAAAAATAAGGTGGCATTACACTCGAAAAATTACCTTAATTTATAGCAAAAATTAAAGGTTAAACCGTTTTGGAGCATTTTGGAAATGAGCCAGATTAGGAGTCAGGGAACGGAACCGATTCTGGAAAAGGACCCCGGACTAAGGATCCATTATTATTGAGAATGAGGGCCGATCGCACCGAATTTAGACCAGATTCTCCGGAGACCCTCTCCCGAGAGGGAGATCTCATCCCACACCCATCAATAAAATCAATAGTAATGATCAGCAATCCAATAAAACCGAAGGAAGAAAATCCTCTAATCCTTGCGCCGACTGGAATCTAGCCGCTTCAACTCCCCAATATTTTTCCCGGGTCGATGTATTCCGGTTTACTTGACAGGGACAAAAAAATCAAGTATTTCTTAAGTTGATATGCATTTTCAGCGATTTTAAGTCAAGACTGTTACGGATGATCACAGACCCCCTGGCATCGTGAAACCTTCAGGATGACAACAACCGCGCTTTTTGGCAAACCACACCGTAGTGAACCGGCTTAATCCTCTCATCGGTGAGGGTCAACAGGTGAGACAGGCTGAAGAACCGATTTCAGCAATGGAGTGATTTCAATTCAGGCACTTATTCATAAAAATTAGTAATAAGTCCCTGAGATGAACACTCCGTTCCAGACAGTTGGCATTAAAAACGCTGGATAAGTGCTTTTTAGGTGTGAGAAAAACGGAAAGAAGGGAATGCGTCATAATTGGATGAAGGTCATGCTGGCATCGCCAGCTCTTTTGGTGATCGAGGCATTGATTCCTACAGGGATCGCGGCAATGCCTAGGGCGGAAATTGCCCAATCGGATCCGGGACCGTCCGTGGAGGCGATCGCTCAAGATACAGCAACTCCAGAACCTCTGGATATTCTCGAACAAATCAATCTCTACTCCCAGGCCGACCTAGAAACAGGTCCCTTAGAACAGGTCAACTCGGTCCGGGAACTCAGCGATGTTCGCCCCACAGACTGGGCCTTTCAGGCAGTCAGCGCCCTCGCCGATCGCCATCAATGTCTCCTCGGCTATGGCGACGGGACCTATCGCGGTAACCGCGCCATGACGCGCTACGAATTTGCTGCGAGCTTAAACGCCTGTTTAATTCAGATTCAACAGCGCCTCGACGAAGGTTTCAACGTCTTATCCGCAGACGAACTGAACGCAATCCGCCGATTACAAGAAGAATTTGCCGCCGAACTCGCCACCTTGCGCGGTCGTGTGGATGCCTTAGAAGTTCGCACAGCCGAATTAGAAGCCAATCAGTTCTCCCCCACCACCAAATTGGGTGGTGAAGTTCTCATGGCTCCGATTCATGCCTTTGGCGATCGCGGCGAAACTACCAACGGCGGGGAAGACACCGAACTCTCTTTCGGTTATCGACTGCGTATGGTCTTTGACTCTAGCTTGACCGGCTCAGATCGCCTCCGAGCCCGACTACAGGCCGTCAACGTGGCACGTTTAGATAACACCACGGGCACCGTCATGTCTCGGTTGGGATTCGACGGAGAAAGCGATAACGAGGTCCTCCTAGAACGCCTAGAGTATCGGTTCCCCGTCACCGATAACATGAGAGTATGGCTGGGGGCTACGGGATGGGACTACGATCACATTTTCCCCGTCACCAATCCCCTGTTTGAAGGGAGTGGGGACGGTGCACTCTCGCGATTTGGCCGTCGCAACCCTGCTGTTTATCGCCAACCCAGTGGTGCCGGTGCAGGCTTTGAATACAAATTTGGCAATGTGGCTAGACTGTATGCTGCCTATATGGCGGGAAATGCGGGCACCCCAACCTCTAAAAATGGGTTATTTGACGGCACCTATAGCGCAACTGCCCAGCTCACTGCCACTCCCATTGAAAATTTAGAGGTCAGCTTGGCTTACTCGAACTCCTATTTTCCAGGGGGTGAGGTCAACGTTTCCGGGAGTACGGGTTCGGGCAATGCAAGGCGACCCTTCACCAATGATGTTGCCACCTCTTCCAATAACCTGGGGGTACAAGCCAGCTTCGCCTTCGCTCCCGTAACGGTTTCCGGTTGGGCCGGTTGGTCCTTAGCCGAAGCCCAAGGCAGTGATGGGGATGTCAGCAGCGGCGACACTGCCACCTTATTTAACTGGGCGCTGAATGTCGGGGTTCCCGATTTAGTCAAAGAAGGCAGCCTACTCGGTTTTATTGTCGGACAACAGCCGAAAGTGATCAGTAATGACGTCTCCGGACGGGAAGACCCGGATACTTCCTTGCATTTTGAAGCCTTATTCCAGTATCCCATCACCGATAGAATCAACATTGCTCCGGGATTTTTCGTGATTACCAATCCTGATCATAATTCGGACAACAATACCATCTGGGTTGGTACCGTGCGAACTCAGTTTAATTTCTAAATTCACTCGATTGGTTCTGCTGAACATCGGAAGAATCGGTAAATTCTACAATTTACCGATTCTTTTTATTAATAGGAAGTTTTTAAGGTTTGGATTGTCCTAAAAATGATTGGCAATCAATTCGGGAATTTCTTCGGGCTGAATTTTGGTATAACGCGCTTTATCCGGCATGACGACGACATTAGGGCCAGCTTTGCAGCGACTCATACAGCCGGTTCCCTTGATGGTGACGTTATCTTCTAACCCTTTTTGACGTAACTGTTCTTCTAATGCTTTACAGACGGCTGCTCCCCCTTTCTTGCGGCAGTCGGACTTTTGACAAATCAGAATCGTTGCTTTCTTTTTTTCGGGAACTATGGCTTCGAGGGTGGGGATGGGAGGTGGAGAACTCGCGCAAGTTTCGGCGATCGCACAGTCTCGAAAATGATCACAACCAGATACTGGAGTCGCGATCGGCGCAGGTTCGGAAGAGACCGAGTTGAGGGCCGGGAGAATATGATAGGCTTTGAGCTTCCACAATCCGGTTTTCAGGTTCAGTTGTTTCTCACCGATCGCCCTCACCCAGTCTCCGGGTCTCAACTGAGTTTCTAAAATAGCACGCTGCTTTTTCGGCATATCTAGCTTAATGAACCGTTCCCCTTCCCCTGTCGCCAATCGAAAGTATTTGAGATTGGTTCCCCCGGGGATGCCAAACCCTAAGAAACGACCTTCGAGATTGAGTTCAGAGGTTTGTTTATATGATTTACCCATTGTCTTATTTTTGGTGGTTGTTTTTTGTACAAAAGTTTGCTTAAACTCTGGCGATCGCAGTTTTCCATCCCTTTGGTGAGAACAAGGATCCGGGACTCCCTCACCGGCGATCGCCTGAATTAATGAATCTGCCAGCACTGTTCTAACCACAGCACCAACTCCTGACGCGAGGCATGGAGTTGTCTGGATACACTCCAAAACTGCACCGTGGCTCTGGTATCCCTCAGGTACACCCGCAATGGTTGATTAGGTTCACACCAACAGGGAATCTCTAGTTCGCGCAACCGCTGAAATACAGACCATCGTTCGGTCCCATTCACTTCTACTAACTGTGCTAGATCGGTCTTATACTCCGATGATTCCATGGGATTGTCCTAATACTTGCTAAATATTCTCAGTAAGTTGGGTAGAGGGACCCCTTGATTTTTCCCCTCGCTCTGAGCAAGCGCGATCGGGTTTTGAACCCGGCGATCGCCTTCCTCTTCCCTTAGATTACTCCAACTGACAAATATTCTCATCTACTTTCCGACAGACTTTAACAAAACTTTACAATTTATCAAGATTTTCCCTTTAAACCTGAGAGAATTTCTCAATTCAGCCGAATTAAACCCTATATTTAGGGTCAAGTGAAGATATCACACTAGCCATAGTAGTAAGCGGCTAAAGTATTGGGAGAGACCGTCAACGGCATCTAATGGAGGGTCCTAAAGTTTTGTTCAGAATAATCCGCAAACCCAGGATAAAAATTGGTAATCTGCAATATGTTAAAGACAGGGCTAATTGATAATTTATGGCGGTTTAAAAATATTTAGGGTGTATTCTATGTACTCACCTCCTAGATTTGCCTGTGTTAAAATCCCTCTATTGAGCAATCGAAGTTGCCAATAAAAACAGGAGAACACTAACTATGGCTGAAATGCAGAATGCAGTCCGTTCCTTTGGGCATATTGCGGACAATCCGATTGGGTTAGAAACTTCAGTGACCGGGCCGGTTTGCGAAGGCTTAAATGTAGCCCTAGCAAGCTTTCAAGCGCTTTATTTGCAATATCAAAAACATCATTTTGTGGTAGAGGGGGCTGAATTTTACTCCCTGCATGAGTTTTTCCAAGAAAGTTACGAAGCAGTAGAAGAACACGTTCACGATTTAGGGGAACGATTGAATGGGTTGGGGGGAATTCCCGCCGCGAGTTTTAGTAAATTAGCTGAATTGTGCTGCTGGACCCCAGAACCGGATGGGGTCTATAGCTGCCGTCAGATGGTAGAGCATGACTTAGTGGGGGAACAAGGGATGATTCAATTGTTGCGACGGCAGGCTGCTCAGGCGGAGAGTTTGGGCGATCGCGCCACCCGCTATCTGTACGAGAAAATCCTGCTGGCGACAGAAGAACGCGCTTATCATCTGGTGCATTTCCTCGCCCACGATAGTTTAGTCGTTTCCCGCTAAATAATAAAGAGATTTTCTCAAAGCTGCGTTACTGTAGAAGGAAGTTCAGCTTTCCAAGCTGACCGACTCGACCTATCGATTCTAAACAGAAGAGAACGCTTAAGGCAGAGGGGGGTTTTCCCTCTCTGCATCTTTTTTGGGGGATGGGTCATTTGTCATTGGTGATTTGTCCTTTGTCCTTTCCGGTCCCCGGACCTTGGCAAGGTCCGGGTTAGGGTGGGGTCCTCCGGACGTGGCGATGGCACGTCCCGCACTCTGAGAGGTTGAAGCGCCGGGATGGAGGCTGGAGAAACCTCTTTCTTCGTAACAGGGCGGTAAGCGGAGCTATCCCGTAGGGAATCGCCACGAGGACCCTCCACCCACCCATGCCTCGTGAGGTGCGATCGCCAAGAGGGAACCCCACCCTAACCCGGACCAAGACACAGGGGAGGGAACCGGAGGCGGAGTTAACGAGGATGGGGGGTTAAATTTTCTTAGAAAAAACTTGCAATAAAGTCCAAATTCTGTCTTACTAGATTTATTCCGTTATTGAGGATTAATTTCAATAAGAGGGATAAAATACCGGACAAATATAATTTTGTCAAGACCCTTGGCGGTCAAGTTATGGAGGGGAGTTGTAGCCAGGGAGAAACAGGGACTCGATTTACTGCTCATGTTTCGATGAGTTAGGGAATCTTGCGCCTGGATGCCTGACGCCGGATGCCAAAAGTATCCAAGCTAAGAAAGGCGATCGCGCCCACCATAGCGACCCTACCGGACAAAGGGCCGAATTCTGACCAACCATTGACCATAAATTTGGGTAAGTCGTCATGCCATTTTATACCCAGGCTCAACTCAAAAGCGAACTGCGACAATTGGGCTGTCGCCTGACTCCCCAACGGGAAGCCATCCTCGGCGTCTTTCAAACAATCCCTCAAGGCAACCATTTAAGTGCAGAAGAACTCTACAGTTTGTTGCAGCGTCAGGGGGAGAAAATTAGTCTATCTACAGTGTATCGAACCCTAAATTTGATGGCGCGGATCGGAATTCTGCGGGAACTAGAGTTAGCCGAAGGGCATAAACACTACGAATTGAACAAACCCTCACAACCGCACCATCATCTGGTTTGCGTTCAGTGTCATCAGACGATTGAATTTACCAGTGATTCAATTGCTAAAATTTGTAGCAAGCAAGCAGATTCGGCTCAATTTCAAATGTTAGACGCGCAACTGACCCTTCATGCAGTTTGCCTAGAAGCATTTGAGCAAGGATGGCCCTATTTACTCTCGGAAGATTGGATTTGTCCGAAATCGGGGATGGCGGTGAATCTATCAGAATCGCTCCAAAAGAGCGGTACTGGAGCAGAACATGATTAGAGCAAGAGCAATAGGACAAGGAACCGGGTTTCTGAGCCTAATTTGTTGCTAATTAGCAAAAATGTTGTGAAGAAACCCGGTTTCTAACCCTTACTGTACCCAAGTTCCCCTGAAAAAATGACCCGGGGAGTTTTTCGATTCAAGCGGGCGTCACCACAGGCAAGGATCCGTAGAGCAAGTCATCAAATCTTGTTATTAGCAGAACCGAGTGATACGGATCGGGTGAAACCTCGTAAAATAAACTGGATTTAGCAAAAATGCGATCCGGGGTCAGTCGTCAAAGGTCAGTGGTCAGTTGTAACTGAAAGCTGGCAATTGACAACAGACCCTTGACAATGACAACACAGAACCCACAAGTCGAAAGTTTAAGCCTATGCCCCGTCGCAACGACATCCAGAAAATCCTGATCATCGGCTCTGGTCCTATTGTGATCGGGCAAGCTTGCGAATTTGACTATTCAGGGACGCAAGCTTGTAAAGCGCTCCGAGAAGAAGGATATGAAGTGGTGCTGGTGAACTCGAACCCCGCCACAATCATGACCGACCCCGAAACCGCCGATCGCACCTATATCGAGCCACTGATTCCGGAAGTGCTCGAAAAGGTGATTGCGAAAGAGCGACCCGATGCGCTGTTACCGACTATGGGCGGACAAACCGCTCTGAACTTGGCTGTTACTTTAGCCAAAAGTGGTGTTTTAGACAAGTATGGCGTCGAGTTAATCGGTGCAAAACTAGAGGCGATCGAAAAAGCTGAAGACCGCTTACTGTTTAAAGAAGCAATGGCCCGGATTGGGGTCGCCACCTGTCCCTCGGGAATTGCTACAACCCTGGACGAAGCCAAAGCTGTCGGACACCAAATTGGCAGCTATCCCTTAATTATTCGACCCGCCTATACCCTCGGGGGAACGGGTGGTGGCATCGCCTACAACCAAAAAGAATTTGAAACGATGGCGGCAGGCGGGATTGATGCATCCCCTGTCTCTCAAATTCTGATTGAGCAGTCTCTGCTCGGTTGGAAGGAGTATGAACTAGAAGTGATGCGAGATTTAGCAGATAACGTGGTGATTATCTGCTCGATTGAAAATATCGACCCGATGGGGATTCACACCGGGGACTCGATTACTGTCGCACCGGCACAAACCCTGACGGATAAAGAATATCAACGCCTGCGGGATGCTTCGATCGCCATTATCCGCGAGATTGGGGTGGAAACCGGCGGCTCAAATATTCAGTTTGCCATCAATCCGGTGAATGGGGATTTGATTGTGATTGAGATGAACCCTCGGGTCTCTCGGTCCTCAGCGTTGGCATCCAAAGCAACGGGATTTGCGATCGCCAAGTTTGCCGCTAAATTGGCGGTGGGTTATACCCTGGATGAAATTCCCAACGATATTACCCGCAAGACTCCGGCGAGTTTTGAACCCACCATTGACTATGTGGTAACGAAGATTCCCCGTTTTGCCTTTGAGAAATTCTCTGGATCGGAACCGACTCTGACGACTCAGATGAAGTCTGTGGGTGAAGCAATGGCGATCGGGCGGACCTTTAACGAATCGTTCCAAAAAGCCATGCGCTCAATGGAAACCGGGCGTTCTGGTTGGGGATGCGATCGCCCAGAAATGCTCCCGAGTTTAGAACAAATTCGCGCCGGATTACGCACCCCCAATCCCGATCGCATTTTTACCGTTCGTCATGCGATGTTGATGGGGATGACAGTGGAGGAAATCTACGAACTCACCTGCATTGACGTCTGGTTCCTAGATAAATTCCAAGAACTCCTGGAAACAGAAAAATTCCTCAAGCGATCGCGGCTGGAAGACTTGACAAAAGAGAAAATGTATGCAATTAAACGTCAAGGATTCAGCGATCGCCAAATTGCCTTTGCCACCAAAACCCACGAGGACCAAGTACGGTCCTACCGCGTCGGTTTAGGGGTCAAGCCGGTGTACAAATTAGTCGATACCTGTGCCGCAGAATTTGAAGCGCTCACCCCTTATTACTATTCCACCTACGAAGAAGAATCAGAACAGACCGTTTCCAATAAACGTAAGGTGATGATTTTAGGGGGTGGACCGAACCGGATTGGACAGGGGATTGAATTTGACTATTGCTGCTGTCATGCCTCTTATGCATTGCGGGAAGAAGGATGCGAGACCATTATGGTCAACTCCAACCCGGAAACCGTTTCCACCGATTACGACACCAGCGATCGCCTCTATTTTGAACCCCTCACCAAAGAAGATGTCCTCAATATCATCGAGGCGGAAAATCCGGAAGGGGTGATTATTCAGTTTGGCGGACAAACCCCGCTGAAATTGGCAATCCCCTTGTATGAAGCACTCATGGCGCAAGGGTCCGATCGCATCATCTCCTCAGAAGTAACCACCAAAATTTGGGGAACCTCCCCCGACTCCATCGACATTGCCGAAGATCGGGAACGGTTTGAGAAGATTCTCTGGGAATTGGATATCAAACAGCCTGCGAATGGGATTGCCCGGAGTTATGAGGATGCCTTGGCGATCGCCCAGAAAGTTGGATATCCCGTGGTGGTGCGTCCTTCCTACGTTCTCGGGGGACGGGCGATGGAAATCGTCTATTCCGATGCAGACTTGGAACGGTATATGAAGTTTGCCGTAGAAGTTGAACCTGATCGCCCCATTTTGATTGATAAATTCCTAGAGAATGCAGTCGAGGTGGACGTAGATGCTCTTGCCGATGCCACGGGACAAGTGGTGATTGGGGGCATCATGGAACATATCGAACAAGCCGGGATTCACTCCGGTGACTCTGCCTGTTCGATTCCTTATATCTCCTTGAAACCGGAAGCCTTAGCCACCATTCGGGAATGGACCGTTAAATTGGCCCAAAAACTCAAGGTGATTGGGTTGATGAATATTCAGTATGCGGTGCAAGGGGAACAGGTTTATATCTTAGAAGCCAATCCCCGCGCCTCTCGGACGGTTCCCTTTGTTTCCAAGGCGATCGGGATTCCCTTAGCGAAAATGGCTTCCTTGATTATGTCGGGCAAAACCTTAGAATCTCTCAACTATACCGAAGAGAAGATTCCCGAACATATTGCGGTGAAAGAGGTGGTTCTGCCGTTCAACAAGTTCCCCGGTAGCGATACCCTCTTAGGTCCAGAAATGCGATCGACTGGGGAAGTGATGGGGATTGACACCGATTTTGGCAAGGCATTTGCGAAAGCGGAATTAGGGGCTGGGGTGCGGTTAGCGCTTCAGGGAACGGTGTTTGTCTCCATGAACGATCGCGATAAACCTCTGGTGGTGCCGGTGATTAAAGAGTTCATGGATTTGGGCTTTAAGATTATTGCCACCGATGGCACCCGTAAGGTCCTCCAAGAACAGGGTCTGGAGAATGTGGAACTGGTGTTCAAGGTTCATGAAGGTCGTCCCCATGTCATTGACTGGATTAAGAATGACCAGATCCAGTTTATTATCAACACGCCGACGGGAGAAGAGTCCCAAACTGATGCCCGGATGATTCGCCGCATGGCTTTGGATTATCAACTGCCGATTATTACCACGATCGCCGGTGCAAGGGCAACGGTGGCGGCAATTCGCGCCCTCAAGGATGAACCTTTGGAGGTCAAGGCGATTCAGGATTATCTCAATTAATGGATTCAACCGGCGATTGCATTGGGGTTGATCAGTCATCTCCGGTGCAGTCTCCGGGATGGTTTCATGGGGGTGGACGCTCGGTAATGATGGAGCGATCGCCCCTTTTTTTTGTAGGGGCGAGACCCGGGCAGGGGTTTGAGGCTGGGAAGGGACCTGATACGCCTTGACCTACACCCTATCTGAAAACCCGGGTATAAAAATCAGGATTTTTCTCCAGATTTTCTTCATTTTGTTTTCCAGGATGCATTCTGAAAATTATTTCCTGGGTAATCTCTATATAACTGAGGGCTGGATGGACCTTCTGGGACCAAATGTCAGAATCTGCGCGTCAGGACTAGACATTTCGTTAAGAAATGTTACAATTATTCACATACGACCTGAGAAATTTAAGAAATTTTATGACAACCCCGACATTCGTACTTGCAGCCATGATTTTGGGAATCCTGTATTCATACAGAACAGCGATCGCCTTGTCTTGCCAATCCCAGCTAGAACGGGTTCCGGTTCGGGTTCCAAGCCGTCAGAAGTAAGCAAATAGCAATTCAGGGGTAAACCGGCATTGCCGAATCATCCCTGATTGCATCAGATGTGGCTATCCCGATCCAGATCACCCGGAGGTTACCCCGGTGCGAGATGCCTCCGGTAGGCTACGGGAACGGGCCCTCTTCAGATGGAGAGCCAAGGATACAAGCCACGACAACGAACGTTACCCATTGAGTGAAGAAGCGCCATGAAGACTGCTCAAACTTCTACAGACTTAGTTCGCACTTACCTGCGAGAAATTGGCCGAGTTCCCCTGCTGACCCACGAGCAGGAGATTATATTGGGTAAGCAGGTTCAGCAATTGAGCCTGTTGCATGAGATGAAAGAGACCCTCACCGAACAGTTCGGTCATGAACCGACGGATGTAGAATGGTCACAAGCGGCAGGGTTATCTTTAGTTGAGTTGCAACAGGCGATCGAACAAGGTGAAACCGCCAAGCGCAAGATGGTGGAAGCGAATTTGCGCCTGGTGGTGTCTGTTGCCAAAAAATATATTAAACGCAATGTCGATTTACTCGACTTAATCCAGGAAGGAACCATCGGAATGCAGCGTGGGGTGGAGAAATTTGACCCCACGAAAGGGTATCGCTTTTCCACTTATGCCTATTGGTGGATCCGTCAGGCCATTACTCGGGCGATCGCGGAAAAGGGCCGCACGATTCGCCTCCCCATTCACATTACTGAAAAACTTAACAAAATCAAGAAAGCATCTCGGGAATTATCTCAGCAACTCGGACGCACTGCCACGATTGGCGAGTTAGCGGCAGAATTAGAACTCACTCCGAAGCAAATTCGCGAGTATATGGAACGCGCTAGACATCCCCTCTCCCTAGATTTGCGGGTGGGGGATAATCATGATACAGAACTGAGTGAGTTGTTGGAAGATACCGGACCCTCTCCGGAAGATTTTGCCACCCATTCGGCAATGCGAGCTGATTTAGAAAAATTGATGGCGGAGTTAACCACTCAGCAGCGTGAGGTGATTGCTTTACGGTTTGGGTTGGAAGATGGACAAGCGATGACTCTCTCTAAGATAGGCGATCGGCTCAATATTAGTCGTGAGCGTGTCCGCCAAATTGAACGGGAAGCTCTCACCAAACTCCGCAAGCGCAAAGCGGATATGAATGAATATGTTGCCAGCTAATCGGGTTTCCGTTGGGTTGAGTTGAAAAAAGATGTCTCCTGTTCGTGGGAGGCATCTTTTTTTTGAGGATTGGCGATGGAGTTTTAACCACTGATTTCACTGATTTTCACGGAGACACAGATTTTTTGCTAAAAAAGGGGGGAAATCTGTTGACAAGCGGGGTTGACTTTGATAAATTTATATTTATAATGGGAGGCTTTGCCAAAATATTATTAAAGTCAACATCCCATTATGAATATAATATTGCACAAAGTCAAGCAAGTCAATCCCCCCTTTACATTAAAATAGCGGCAAGTCTAAGGTGAATCCTGGTAAGACGTTTTCGCCAGATAAGCGAGTGGGAAGTGGGACGGTTTCTACGGGTTGAGTAGGGCGATAAATCTCGACTTGTTGGGTTTGTGGATTAATTAGCCAGCCTAATTTTAACCCACTGTTAAGATATTCCTGCATTTTGTCTTGCAGTTGCTTTAATGAGTCGCTACGAGACCTCAGTTCTATGACAAAATCGGGACATATAGGGACAAATTTTTCCTGTTGTTCCTGGGTGAGAGATTCCCAGCGCGCATTCTCCACCCAAGCAACATCCGGGGACCTTTTACCTCCCTGGGGTAAGATGAATATTGTCGATGAACTAAAGACTTTTCCTAGTTGACTTTGACGGTTCCAAATTACGACATTGGCGTTCAAATCAGACTCTCGAATGCCGCTGATTCCTCCCACTGGTGGCATGATGAGTAATTCTCCTTGGGCGGTTTCTTCCAGTCGCCAATTTTCATTGATTTGGCAGAGTTGATAAAATTGGTCGTCGCTGAGGTTGACGGTTTTTAGGTTTAAAACAATCGGTTCTGAAGTCATGTAGATTTATTCTGGATTTTTAACCACTGATTTCACTGATTTTCACGGAGATTTAGATTTTTTGCTAAAAAAGGGGGGAAATCTGTTGACAAGCGGGATTGACTTTGATAAAGTTATATTTATAATGGGAGGCTTTGCCAAAATATTATTAGAGTCACCATCCCATTATGAATATAATATCGCACCCAGTCAAGAAAGGCAATACCCCTCACCTATCTTTTTTGGCCGCGCCTAGGGGGAGGAACGGACCCCAAAAAGTGAGGGGTTCATCCCACCTTTTGAGGGCGACAAGCTTCGGCGATCATGGTGCGAATTTCGGTGCAGAGTCGCTCAAAACTTAATCCTTGTTTTTGGAGGATGGTTTGGACTGAGCCTTTGAGTTGTAGATACTCTTGGGGAGTAATATCTTTGGCGGTCATGACGACGACGGGGATCGATCGCCCGTGCGGATATTGTTTTAACGCATTTAAAAACTCAAATCCATCCATTTCTGGCATCATTAAATCGAGTAAAATTAAATCCGGGGGATGAGCGGCGATCGCCTCTAAACCGCGACGACCATTCTCTGCCACAAAGGTTTTCCAGCCTTGGTGTTCTAGGACACGCTTGAGGAGTTCCCGAGTCGCCGGATCATCCTCCACAATTAGTATCGATTCCACAGGAGGAGTGTCTGGGGAGGATTCTTCTTGGCGTTGCTGATACTTATGCAATAATGCAATCAAGCGATGGCGATCGATGGGTTTAGTCATGTAATCGGAAGCGCCTAGAGCCATCCCCATTGGCTTATTATCCATCATAGTGAGAACGATGGTGGGGATATCCGCGAGTTCTGAGTCTGCTTTGAGGGCGCACAGAACAGACCAGCCATCTTGATGAGGCATCATCACATCTAGGGTAATCGCATCGGGGTGGAGTTCCTTGGCGAGTTCTAGTCCCCGATCGCCCGAGGAGGCGACTGCCACCCTCCAGCCTTCTTTAGTCAAAAACCGCTGCATCAGGTCATGAACCGTCGGGTCATCATCAATCACCAAAATAGTTTTTGCCGTCTCTGGGAGTGCATCTAAGTCAGTGGAGGACGAGTCCTGTTCTACATTGGGGAGGGTTTTAACTTGTGCCGGAAGGAGCATGGTAAAGGTAGAGCCTTCCCCCTCACGACTGGTGACCATAACATCACCCCCCATCATCTCACAGAAGCGCTTGGCGATCGCCAACCCGAGACCCGTCCCGCCATACTTGCGGGTGGTGGAGGCATCCGCTTGATTAAACGCCTCAAATAATCGACTGATTTGCTCCGGTGTCATGCCAATTCCCGTATCCTTGATTTTAAAGCAAATCCAATCGGATTCAGAGAGAGGAACTCCCGGGGTTACAAAAGCCGAATCCTGTGGTTGTGCGAGGACTGCACGGAGGACCGCCTCGGGGGAATCTTGGGGTTGGGGGTTGGGGATGCGGGTGACTTCCAGGGAAATCGTGCCATTTTCTGTAAATTTGGCGGCATTGGAGAGCAGGTTAAATAAATTTTGTCTAACTTTGGTTAAGTCAGCCCACATTGAGCCAAGTTTCGCCGCAAATCGGACCGCCATCTGATTGCTATTTTTTTCGATTAGGGGTTGGATGGTACTGACCACTTCCTGGAGAGTGGATTCAATATCGAAGGGTTCTAAGTACAGTTCCATGCGACCCGCCTCAATTTTAGACAGGTCGAGGATATCATTGATAATCCCGAGTAAATGCTTTCCAGCGCCGTGAATTTTTTGAAGGTCCAAGCTTAAGTCTTCTTGACCCATATCTTCGGCATCTTCTTGTAACATTTCACTGTAACCGAGGATGGCATTGAGCGGGGTCCGCAGTTCATGACTCATGTTGGCTAAAAATTGACTTTTAGCGCGGTTGGCGGCGATCGCCGCATCTTTTTTCTCTTCAATGGTTTGATTCGCCAGTTGGAAGAGGCGAGAGTGAGCGACTAAGAGAATATGCAAATCTAAAAATCGCACTTGTCCATTGGGAAGGACCAGGGCGATCGGTTCGTAGGCTTGGTGGGGGTCACGGGCTAGGGCAATATCAACCGCTTGGTGGATTTTACAGGAGGCGGGGAGATGCAGGGTCGGGGAATAGATGCCAGATTTGATTTCCACCGCTTGGATGGTGGTCCACAGGACGGAGATGGGACGTTTGAGATAAATTTCTAATCCGTAGGGACGACTGAGCCATTCAAAAAATTTTCGGCGGGAAATGATGCCGAGGGGTTGTTCATCGGAGATAATCATCACGCCGGGTAACTCCGGGTGAGTTTGAAAAGCATGGCTGACCACCTGTCCTAGGGTAGAGGCGGGAACTTGAAAATCATGGGAAGGTAAATCTGCTAAGGTTGAATCTAGGGTAAGCCGGTCCTGTTCTGGGTAAAGCACGATCGCAGTCCTCCCTATACTGACCCAGAAACTACTCGGCTGTAGTGGAACCCTGGGGTTACCGGGTTGCAGCCTAGGAGTTCTACAGAGCAAACAGCCGCACCCTCAAGGGTGGGTCTATACGGAATTAGCCCGCGCAGGCGGGCTAAAGTGTAAAGTAAATCAAGTAGGTGTTTGACAATCAGATTTATTATCAGTCGGGTCACCTCAATCTGCCCCTTGCTCGTCTTGGCAAGGGGAAGTGCTATACGCCTACTTTCTTTTCGTAACCTGAACTGGGTTTTCAACCCTATCATCCTGCGCTCCCTCCACTGGATACTTTTCAAAACAATGCCTGAACTCGTGAGCGATTTGGGGTGGTTGTGTTACTCCATTAGGTTAGCGGGAAAGTGAAAGCGGTAAGGCAGACGGACCGTAAAAGTCGAGCCCGAACCGAGTTCGCTAGAAACTGCGATCGCCCCTCCTATCATCTGACAAAATCGCTGACCGATCGCCAGTCCCAAGCCGGTTCCCCCATACTTGCGGGTCGTACTGGGGTCAGCCTGAGTAAAGGCATTAAAAATCTGCTTGATCTGGTCTGATGTCATCCCAATTCCAGTATCAATCACGCGAAACTCAATCCAGTCCAAGGGAGGTTCGGGGGGAAATCCCCGGTGGGGAATCCGTCTCACTTCCAAGGTAATGGTCCCATTTTCGGTAAATTTAGCAGCGTTGCTTAATAAATTCAACAGCACTTGCCGAACTTTGTTTAAATCGGAATACATTTGGCCCAGATCCGGGGGATAGTCAACCTGGAGGTGATTTCCATTTTTCTGGACTAAGGGGTGAATCGTCGCCACTGCTGTCTCGATTACTGGGGCGATCTCAAAGGTTTCGAGGTAAATATCCATTTTACCGGCTTCAATTTTGGAGAGATCGAGAATATCATTAATCAAGCTCAAGAGATGCTTTCCGGCAAACTGAATCTTTTTGAGGTCGGGAATAAAATCGGGGATGCCGACGTCTTCGGCTTCTTCTTCGAGGATTTCACTATAGCCGACGATCGCATTGAGCGGGGTTCGTAGTTCATGGCTCATGTTGGCCAAAAACATACTTTTGGCTTCGTTAGCAGCTTCGGCAGCTTCTTTGGCCTGGTATAGCATGAGTTCCGCTTGTTTGCGACTGGTAATGTCTCGGACGATCACGATGGTTTGGTTTTCCAGCAGGGGGAGAAGTCGGGCTTCAAAGTATTTGAGGCGATCGTTGACGGTTAAGGCGTATTCTCGATAGACTAAATTGCGATTGGCTTTAACTTCATCCAGGGCTTCTATAAAGGTTTGACTGACATCTGAGGGGAGGACTTCATGAATTGTACGCCCCAGAAATTGTTCCGGAGGCCGGTAAAGGTCAGATAATTTTCCGGCTTGATAATCTAAAATTGTGGCCTGGTGATCGAGTTTAAAGTATAAATCGGGCAGGGCTTTAAAAATGGCTTGCAGTTCCGAGGTTGTATGGTATAATTTTTCTTCATACTCTTTGCGTTCCGTGATATCCCGGGTGATGGAAACGATACAGGGAACTCCTTCTAAGACAATAGATTCGGCACAGAATAAGCCGATGCGAATGGACCCGAATTTCATTCTAAAGTGGATTTCGCGATCAATGACTCGACCGGAGGTTTGTAATTCATCAATACAGGCTTTTTGTTCGGATTCATAGACCCAAATATTCAAGTCCGTCGAGTTTTTGCCGATGACTTCAGCCCACTCAAAGCCGGACATTTCTAGGAAGCGATCGTTCACTTCAATATAACGGCCTTCTGCGAGGGTGGTAATGGCGATCGCATCGGGAGAGGCGCGAAAGGCTTTAGAAAACTTTTCCTGAGAGACGCGCAGGGCCTCTCGCGCCCGTTGGCGATCGGTAATATCGGTTTGGGACCCGGCAAACCGATAGGGGTTGCCATCAGCATCCCGAACCGCCATTCCCCGCACCAGCATCCAGAGGTAGGACCCATTTTTATGCAAGATGCGATATTCCGTTTGTAAGTGAGGGCTCCGTCCTTTTAAGTGGGCCTTGATATCCGCTTCGACTCGTTCCAAGTCATCGGGGTGAATGCGACTGAACCATTCATCGGGATTGGACCCGATTTCGTCGGGATGAACCCCGATCGCCGACTTCCATCGGGGGGAAAAATAGATTTCTTGGGTGTTCAAATCCCAGTCCCATATCCCATCATTAGCCCCGGCAACGGCGATCGCATACCGTTCCTGACTCTTCTGGAGGGCAAAGGTGGCCCGTTCCACCGCTAACTGCATTTCCCAAGGTTTTCTGACCCAGATAAAGGTAGATAATCCACAGGAGAAGGCTAAAAAGCCGCCGAGGGAGTATAACCAGCCCAGGGGTCTACTCACGGGCCATCCGCCCAAGGGGATGGCGGCCATTTGCCAGGACCCGTTGGGTAAGGAAACATCCAGGAGAACCGGGTTGTGATTAAACAGGTCTGGATTTCCGAAAAATACCGCCCCTTCGGACCCTAACCCATCTTGTCCGCGAATGGCGTACTCGACGGGAATGGGAGTATGGAAGGGAGATGGACTCAGGCCGCGCTTGCCTCGGGGAGGCGTGGCGATCGCCTTGTTTATGGGCAGGAGTTTAGCATCGGTGAAAATGACCTCCGGATCAATGATAATGGCCACCAGACCCCAGTAATCACCCTCACCGGGACTATTCGGGGAATTCAGAAAAATGGGAGTGCGACTAATTAATGCCCTACCCCCCTGAACTAACGGTGTCGGACCGGCAACGAGGGTACTTTTACTCTCGATACTTTGTCGGACAATGTCTTGAGAGGTGTAATATTCCAGGAGGTTGAGGCCCAGGGCGCGTTCATGACCCTCTAACGGATAAAGATGACTAATAATATTATCTTTAGCCAACTGAATATTCAAAATCCCCGTTTGCTCGGAGATCATGACTTGGGCAAGGCGCTCAAATTGTTGAGGGGTAACATAGGGATGGTTGGAAACGTAGGCAAGCAGACCCCGAGTAATAAACAGTCGGGAGTTTAAGGCGCTTTCGAGTCTAGCGCGCTTGGTACTGAGTTGGAGCAAGACGTCCGTGCGAATTTGCTGACGGTTGCGTTCAATTTCCGACTGAGCCAGGGCCCAAACTCCGGCTATAACCAGGCCAGCCGAACAGACAGCAGCAATGTAAGGTGACAATCGCGATCGCATCACACTCTCATATTTATTCTTGATTCAAGTACCCACAACTCAGGGATAGCTATTTTTACGAAAGCAAAACCTGATGGATCTGAGGCCCCTTCAATTCAGCCAGGGATTTGCCTCTTCTGTCCTGATAGCTCAGGGGATTGTAGAAGTTAGCATTTTTCCAACTGAAGCCGTTTTAATGGGTTAAAATTTTCCCTTGATTAATTAGCTTATCCTATTTTACCCAAAAGATTGTAGAGATTTGAAGGAAATTATCTCACAGGGATGCTATAAAAAATTCTGGCCGTTTCATATTGTATTTAAGGCTACTATTTTCAGCGGAGGCAATCAAACGAAATGCCTCCGCACTCACCCACTCTTGTCCCTAAATCAGCAAATCCTGACGCGGCTTAAACGTTTCAATCTGACGCAATTTTTCGTAGAGTTCTCGTTCCTGGTCCGTGACCTGTTTCGGGACCGAAATCACAATTTCCACGAGTTGGTCACCGCGCTTGCCATCGCCGGTGGGATAGCCCTTATTGGCAAGGCGCAACCGTTTACCCGGTCCAACCCCTGGGGGAAGCGTCATTTTCACCAACCCATCGAGGGTCGGGACTTCCACCGGCCCACCGAGGACCGCCTCACAGGGGGAAATCGGGAGTACACAGTAGATATCTGCACCTTCAACCTTAAAAAACCCGTGGGGGGCAACGGTGATTTTTAAATACAAATCCCCCCCATTCATGCCTTGACCGCGTAGGCGAATCCGTTGACCCGTCACCATTCCAGTTGGCATCGTCACTTCCAGCGATCGCCCATCTTCCAGGCGAATCCGTTCCCGACCTCCGGTATAGGCTTTTTCCAGGGGTAAAGTCAGCCGCGCTTCCACATCCCGGGGGTTAGGACGCGCCGGAATGGTGTAAGCCGTTTTGCTACTACGGGGTTGAAAGGCATCGCGATCGCTGGCGGTGGTCGTGGTCCCTACCCCCACCCCAGCGGTCCGGGTTTCCCGACGTCCCAGCAGTTCATCTACAAAACTGTCAAAATTGGCATATTCCGAGAAATTGCTCGAACTGCGAGGTTCCGGGGACGACCCTGCCGCAAACGGGTTGCTGCGACTGTTCCAAGTTGGGGGTCGCACAGCAGCGCGACCTTTAAACCCTTTCTTGCCCAAAAACCGACTAAATTCATCATATTGCGCCCGTTTGTTCGGGTCCGAGAGGACCTCGTATGCTTCCGAGAGGTCCTTAAATTTTTCCTCGGCGGCTTTATTGCCCGGATTCAGGTCTGGGTGATACTGCCTTGCCAGTCGCCGGTAGGCTTTTTTAATCGACTCCGTAGAGGATTCTTTCGTCAAGCCGAGAATTTCGTAATAATTGCGCCAGTTCTGCATATCCGCGATTTTAGACGTTAGATTTTGGATTGTTATCAATTAGATGGACGGACGACCTTGGAGTTATGGAGGGGACTGCGGTTGGGTTGCCGCTGCCACGGCGCGAGGGGACCCTACCGAACCCCGCTTCCCCTCACCAAAGCGCGATCGCAATCCAAAATCGTTCGCGCACGCTTGATTTTACAACCACTCTTCATCATCGTCATCCCAATCTTCATCCTGGTAGGGATTATTGTAACGGTTTGGGCTACTCGTCCCCGGGACCGAGGACCGTCCCCGGCGTCGGGGTCCGCGACTATCTCCGGGATAAAAATCTCGCGGTTGGGAGGCGCGACTGTCTCCGGGATAGATTTCTCGGGATTGGGGTCCGCGATTGTCTCCGGAATAGATGTCTCGGGATTGGGGTCCGCGACTGTCTCCGGAATAGATGTCTCGGGATTGGGGTCCGCGACTGTCTCCGGGATAGATTTCTCGCGGTTGCCGATAGGCTGTCTCAAAGAAATCATCTTTCACCGAGTCTCGTTCCGGTCGATCGTCGGTAAAAGCACGACGAATTGATCCAAAGATACTCTCTTCCTCTTCCGTCTCTTGAGTGCGCCGATAGATTTCCCGGTTGAGTTCGTAGACTGCATCTTGAAGGTCAGACTGGGCTAAGTCGATTCCCCGTTCATCCCCCCGTTCTAAACTCTGGCGCAGATCTCGGATGGCAGTTTCAATCCGTCCGCGATGGGGGGCTACAAATTGGATGCCATAATCCAAGGTCGCCTCTCGGAGTTGCCGTTCTGCTTGATAGGCTAATGCCTCGACTCGGTTGCGTTTTTCGACTCGTTCCCGGCGTTCGCGATCGACTTGGGCATATTCATCGGCCTCCTGAATCATCCGCACGACTTCCGATTCGCTGAGGGTAGAGGCCCCCTGAATGACCACACTCTGCTCACGCCCGGTCATGCGGTCTAAGGCCGTCACCTGCAAAATTCCATTGGCATCCACATCAAAGGATACTTGAATTTGGGGAACTCCCCGAGGTGCGGGTGGAATTCCGGTCAATTTAAACCGTCCCAAGGATTTATTATCGGCCACCATTTCCCGTTCCCCTTGGACGATATGAATTTCTACGACGGTCTGATTATTCTCTGATGTGGAAAAGATATCAGAACGTCGGACAGGAATGGTGGTGTTGCGGGGAATTAATTTTTTCATCACCCCACCGATGGTTTCTAGTCCCACGGAAAGGGGAGTGACGTCTAATAGCAGGACATCGCGGATTTCTCCGGCGAGAATTCCTGCTTGGATGGCTGCACCGACGGCAACGACTTCATCGGGGTTGACGTTTTGATTGGGTTCGCGATCGATTAAGCTGCGGACCAGTTCTTTGACCAGGGGAATGCGGGTGGAACCACCAACGAGAACGACTTCATCGATTTGGGCGGGACTCATTCCTGCATCGGTGAATGCCCGCTTGAGGGGAATGCGAAGTCGGCGAATTAGGTCGCCGCAGAGGGCTTCAAATTGCGATCGCGTTAGTTTGGTTTCGAGGTGTTTGGGTCCTTCTGCCGTGGCGGTGATAAAGGGCAGGTTGACATCGGTGACTTGCACGCCAGACAGTTCAATTTTGGCTTTTTCCGCTGCTTCAATCAACCGCTGCAAACTCTGGCGATCGCGTCGCAAATCGACATCTTCTGCGGCGAGGAATTGCTCCGCCAGCCAGTCTACAATTTTCTTATCAAAATCATTGCCCCCCAACTGCGTATCCCCAGCAGTAGACTTGACCTCAAACACCCCATCCCCGACTTCCAGGATGGAAACGTCAAAGGTGCCACCCCCCAAGTCAAAGACGAGAATGGTTTTATAATCCAACTGGTCAAAGCCATAGGCTAAGGAGGCGGCTGTCGGTTCATTGATGATTCGCTTCACATCCAACCCAGCAATCCGTCCCGCGTTGCGCGTGGCCTGTCTTTGAGCATCGTTAAAATAAGCCGGAACCGTAATCACTGCGCCGGTTACAGGTTCTCCCAAATAGCGGCTGGCTTCGTCTACCAGTTTCCGCAAAATCATTGCCGAGACTTCTTCGGCGGAGAAGTCTTTTTTCAACCGAGGACATTTGATTTTGATGTTGTCCTCGTCATCGCGCCGGATGGTGTAGGGAACTCGCTTGGAGTCCGGGGAAAGTTCGGCATAGCGGCGTCCCATAAACCGCTTGATGGCATAAAAGGTATTTTGGGGATTGAGCACCGCTTGCCGACGGGCCATTTGCCCCACCAGCAGTTCCCCTTCTTTGCTAAAACCGACTACGGAGGGAGTTGTCCGCGTTCCTTCTGCATTGGCAATCACCACCGGCTTGCCTCCCTCCATTACTGCGACCACTGAGTTTGTTGTCCCCAGGTCAATGCCGACTACTTTGCCCATGCTGTTGTCTCCACCTCTCGTGTTTTACTGCTTGGATTAACAATTAAACTGATTTCGGGTTGGTTGGCTAGTTGGAACTTGTTACAAGAAGCGATCGCCACAGCCAGTGGCGACATAAGAGTTAACCCTAAGTTGCAATACTCAGGATATTGCTTTCTGACTTTATTCTATCTTGCGTCAGCACTGTAGCGGTTTTGACCTCAGTCCGCCAGACTCTCCTGCCGGGGGGCTGGGAAAACCCCAGGTCTGTCCTTCCCTCACCCCATCCAGGGACGCCCGTACCGTTGTTAAATCCCCAGCAGTAGGGTGGGCAATGCCCACCCTACGACTTGCGGAAGTTGACTTTTGGTCTGAACTGGGTTTTCGGAGGCTAAACTAGAGATTGAGGAGTTTTGCCGATCGCCTCGGTGGAGGGGGTTGGCTGGCAAGCAGAAAGATTGATGGTGTGAGGGGCGAGGCTTACCGATTCCCGGTTCTTTACGTTGAGGCTGTACAAATTGTACTGTTGATCACTCGTTTCGGGTTGAGTCAGGACGGATTGCGGGAGGAAGGTAAGCCCCGAATCGACGTTAATGCATTATTCCGAGGAGTTGGAAAATGTCGTCGTTTGGATATTTTCGCCTAGAACCCCGACCTGAACATATTCGGGCGGTACTTGAAGCCCTGAAGCAACAAGATGCGATCGCCCCACAAGAGTTGGCTAAATTGTCTGGATTAACGTTAACTCAAGTCAAATGTGCCCTGAGTGAATTAGAACTCAGGGCTAAAATCAAAATTCTCCGTCGCGATTCTACCCCCCGGGTGCGAGTTTCCTTGGTGAAGCGATGGGAATGCAACAGTCCGGACCTGAAAACTTGTTAGTCCATTTCGCGATTTTGGGAGTCTTGATTAAGCCTTGAAGAGTTTAGACCCCTGGCCTATCCAGTAGCATATCCCAGAGAATTCGGCGGCGTCAAGATTTCCCTAATCTCGGCGTTGCCTCTTTTTTATCCGGGTTCTCCAGGAGATTTTAGGAGTTATTTTCCCAGATAGAGATGTAGTCTGATTTTTGGGTTGTAAATTCTTTTTTCTAACGCTATCTATTCTCATGTTTTTTAGGTTTATAAAACAATGAAAGGAAAGTTGCTCAAGTTTTTCCCTAGCCTAGTAAATGCACGGCTTTTGAAAAATGTCAAGGAAAATATTCCCCCTTCGGTCAAGCGCAAAGGAAAACTTACTCAGCGATATACGGCTGATTTGCTAACGGGCAATTTAGGGAAGTTGGTCAAATTACCCCCCTTATCTTGCAGAAACTTAGAATTATTTGAATCTCAAATCACTATCCGCCAAATTATACCCAACAACAGTTATTTAGAAAATAAAAAGCATAATTTAGCCACAGCGATCGCCTGCATTGAAAATATTCCCATCCACCCGGGTCAAATTTTTTCATTTTGGCATTTAGTCGGAGAACCCAGCCAACAAAAGGGATACCTAGAAAGTCGGGCGATCGTCAACAATCAACTGAAATATGATTTTGGCGGCGGTTTATGCCAGCTACCCGGACTCCTGTATCTTTTAATCCTCAAAGCCGGTTTAAATGCCCTAGAACGCCATCCCCATTCTAAAGATATCTACACTGAAGAAACCCGCTTCGCCCCCTTGGGTTCCGATGCCACAGTAGTTTATGGGTACAAAGACTTCCGATTTCAAAATACCTTATCCGTTCCCCTCTGTTTCCGCTTCACCCTACTGGAGGAAGGGATTATCGCGGAACTCTGTTCCCCTCAACCCCTGGAAGAATTCAGCGTAGACTTTAAAGTAACCCAACTAGCAGAAGGCATTAAGCAAGTGGAAACCCTCCGCTATTCTCAACTTACCGACTCCCGGGAAAAAATCAATACTACGATTTATCCTCCCTTGGACCCTGATGCTGTTCCCTTGTAAGTTTATCTTGTCAAACCAGGAAGGCGATCGCCTTCCTGCACCGAGTATTTTGGTCTAATTTATGAGATAATTTATCACAGAGTAGCCCGAAACCCTATCTGACGTCCACCCAGGTTTAAATCATGTCAACTTCTCCGGAAAAACTTCAGACTTTTATCACCTACTGTCAGCAACATATCAAAGGCGATGAGAAGGGAGAGGCACAAGTCTTTTTAGACCGTTTCTTTCGGGCATTTGGTCATGAAGGGGCATTAGAAGCCGGTGCCAGTTATGAGGAACGAGTTAAAAAAGGTAGCAAAACGGGCAAAACCGGCTTTGCTGATTTGGTCTGGAAACCTCGGGTTTTGATTGAAATGAAAAAACGCGGGGAAAAGCTTCAAAAACATTATTCCCAAGCGTTTGATTATTGGACTCGCTTAGTTCCTGATCGCCCTCGGTATGTCCTCCTCTGCAACTTTGATGAGTTCTGGATTTTTGATTTTGATATCCAACTCGATACTCCCATCGATATCATTAGTTTACAACAATTACCGGAACGGGCCGGGGCGTTCACCTTCATGGAATTGGAGAACCGAACCCCGGTTTTTAATAACAATCAAGTTGAAGTCACCGAACGTGCCGCCCGACGCTTAGGAGAGTTATTTATAGAACTCAAAAAAACCGGAACCCGTCGGGGATTTACTGAATCCGTTGGTCAACGATTTATTCTGCAATGTGTGTTAGCCATGTTTGCAGAAGACCGAGGACTATTACCGCGAGATTTATTTATTTCCTGTGTGCAAGACTGTTTGAATGGTGCAAGTTCTTACGATGTTCTCGGCGGCTTATTCCGAGAAATGAATGCACCGGGAATCACCAGTGCCGGACGATATAAAGGGGTAGATTATTTTAATGGCGGCTTGTTTTCGGTGATTCATTCCATTGAATTAACCCGGGAAGAGTTGCAATTTTTGGATGTTTCAGCGCGGGAAGATTGGAGTCAAGTCAGACCCGCAATTTTTGGCAATATCTTCGAGGGTTCAGTGAATGAAAAAGAACGTCATACTTACGGAATTCACTACACCTCAGAAGCGGATATTATGAAAATTGTCCGCCCGACGATTAGCCGGTATTGGGAGGAACGAATCGAAGCAGCTACCACCATTCCCGAACTCAATGGCTTACAGATGGAATTGCAAAGCTATCGCGTTCTTGACCCCGCTTGTGGTTCAGGAAATTTTCTCTATATTGCCTATCAAGAATTGAAGCGCATCGAACAGCTATTACTCGAAAAAATAGCCAGCCGTCGCAAGTCTCCTCGGGAACAATTGGAAATCGGGTTTGTGACACCGTTGCAGTTTTATGGCATGGATACCAATCCGTTTGCGGTGGAGTTGGCAAGGGTGACCCTGGCGATCGCCCGCAAGGTGGCGATCGATAAATTTGGCTTGACCGAAAACCCTTTACCCCTGGATACCTTAGATAAAAATATCGTCTGCCAAGATGCTTTATTTAACAAATGGCCGAAAGTTAATGCCATTATTGGAAATCCACCCTTTTTAGGAGGAAAACATTTAAGAATTAACTTAAGTGATGATTATATTGATCGGGTCTTTGCTCGTTTTCCAAATGTTAAAGATTCCGTTGATTTTTGTGCCTACTGGTTCCGGTTAGCCCATGATTGTATAGATACTAACGGAAGGGCTGGATTAGTTGCCACGAACTCAGTCAGTCAGGGAAAAAGCCGAGTGGCAACTTTAGACTATATTACCCAAAATGGCGGTTACATTCATGAAGCGGTTTCTTCTCAACCTTGGTCCGGTGAGGCGAATGTCCATGTGAGTCTGGTTAACTGGGCAAAAGAAGAACCCAATCAATATTATTTAGATAATAGCCTTGTTTCTTCCATTAATTCTTCCCTAAAATCTACCCTTGATGTATCTCAAGCGGTCAGACTAAATGCCAATAAAAATCGCTGCTTTCAAGGTATAATTCCCGTAGGAAAAGGTTTTATTGTAACCGAACAACAAGTCAAAACTTGGATTCAAGCGGATCCAAAAAATCAAGATGTTCTCAAACTGTTTTCAATGGGGGCAAATTTAGCTAAGAATCCCCAAGGTAAACCAGACCGTTGGATTGTTGATTTTAATGATATGACAGTTGAAGATGCCAGCGATTATATTTTCCCGTTTCAACATATTCAAGCAACTGTTAAGCCAGAACGGGATAAAAATAGAGATGCCAAATCAAGAACGTACTGGTGGAGATTCCTACGCCATCGCCCTGAAATGAGAAATGCGATCGCCCCTCTCTCCCATTACTTCACCGTTCCTAGAGTCTCGAAATGGGCGATATTTATTCCAGCTACTTTAAATTGGCTACCCGGAGATCTCAATGTTGTTGTGGCATCGGATGATTTCTACATTCTGGGAATTTTAACCTCCAAGATACATCGGATCTGGGTCAAGGCTCAAAGTTCAACGTTGAAAGGTGATACCCGTTACACTCACAACACCTGCTTTGAAACGTTCCCTTTCCCCCAAACTCCTGATCTCAACCGGGTAACTTCCATTCGCGAAATCACCCAAAAACTCCATGACTATCGCACCCAACAAATGGAATCAAAACAATGGGGAATCACTCAACTGTATAATCACTTCTTTGACGAACCCACCAGTCAATTATCTAAACTCCATGCAGAATTAGATAAACAGGTCATGGAAGCCTATCACTTCCAACCCACTGATGATATTTTAGAGAAATTGTTGCAATTGAATGGAGAACTTGCGGAAAAAGAGACCCGAGGCGACTTGGTTTTAGGTCCCCAAGCACCCTAAATACCGCTCAAAATTATGGTACAATAACACCCCATTCGCCTACGATTCCGCAGGACCTGTCTCATTTATGAACCCCCAAACTAGACCGATCGCTGTAGATTTATTTGCCGGTGCAGGCGGAATGACCCTGGGTTTTGAACAGGCGGGTTTTGACGTGCTTGCAGCAGTGGAAATTGACCCGATCCATTGTGCCACCCACGAATATAATTTCCCCAAATGGAAAGTTTTGTGCAGAAGTGTGGTAGAGGCAACTGGGGAAGAGATTAGAACCCAGTCGGAAATAGGCAGCCGCGAGATTGATGTGCTTTTTGGAGGTCCCCCCTGTCAAGGCTTTTCCCTGATGGGTAAACGCGCTTTAGATGACCCGCGCAATTCCCTGGTGTTTCACTTCATCCGCATCGTGACTGAACTCCAACCGAAGTATTTTGTAATGGAAAATGTTCGGGGATTAACCATCGGTCCCCATAAGCAGCTTTTAGAAGAAGTTATCGATAAATTTCACCACTGCGGTTATCAGGTTCTGACTCCCTATCAAGTGCTTAACTCGGCTTATTATGGCGTTCCCCAAAATCGCGAACGGCTCTTTTTAATCGGATGTCGCGAGGGATTGTCTTTACCGAACTATCCCACCCCCATTACCAATCCTCCGGGATGCAAAAAGTTACGCCATTTATCGGATCTACCAGCAACGCCAACGGTTTGGGAGGCGATTCAAGATTTGCCGAGGGTAGAACAGTATGCAGAATTGCTCGATCGCGACTGGATTTCCTACGAATACCCATCCGCAAGTGCTTATGGAATTCAGATGCAGGCACTCTGTACACCTTCTCACCATTACGCCTATCCCCGGGACTGCGATCGCAGCATTCTCACCGGAAACCATCGCACCCAGCATACCCAACCGGCGATCGATCGCTTCAAAGCCACCCCTCCCGGCAAATCCGAACCCATCAGTCGCTTCCACAAGCTAGATCCCCAGGGATTATGTAATACATTAAGAGCAGGAACTCCCAGCAATCGGGGTGCTTATACTTCCCCTCGTCCCATTCATCCATTTGAACCTCGTTGTATTACTGTTCGCGAGGCGGCGCGTCTACACTCTTACCCGGATTGGTTTCGCTTCCATGTCACGAAATGGCACGGATTCCGCCAAATTGGGAATTCTGTTCCCCCACTCTTAGCCGAAGCCGTTGCTACAGAGATTATCCGGGTGTTAGGAATAGCAACGATTTCTCCCTCTGTCCCCATGCCTCTGCAACATCCAGAGTTGCTAAAACTGCCGATGTCGGCAGCAGCAGCGCAATATCAAGTCGATCCGCATACGATCGAACCGCGATCGCGCCGAACTTCAGACATCACCCAACGCAGCCCTCAGTAGATTCACGGAATACAAACTCCCTTGAGCGACTCTAACCTGGTACATCGGGTGAGGGAGGGGCCGCACCAGCTATCCCGGGTTCTCCTCCCGCACCCTTCCCCGAGGACCCAGTTCTACAATCTTAGCATTCTCTGGATTTGCCGCCTCCCCAACAGGCGATCGGTCAGGAATGGGTCCAGGGTTCCTCCCTCCAGGGTCTTATACTCTATCTGGATATCTTGACAATTTTGCTATCATTTTTTTAGTATTTCTGCTTATCCCCCGCCCTCAAACCCTTATTTTCCCTTTCCCCCAGACCCCACTGCTTTCTCCTATCTTTATAATCTCCGTGAATTTACGGTCTATTTTTAAAGATCTGGTAAAGTAACTCAGATTCAGGGTTGACAGATATATCAGGGGAATGGTTTAAATGATATAAAGGGATCGTAAGTGAAGTGGGTCAGAACGGTTAACAATACTGTCACTACAGTAAATACCGGACACTGACTTGAGTCGGTATGCTCAGTGACCATTAGGGATGATCACGCCACTGAGCCATCAAACTTAAGACAAATCAGTCCCTCAGTGAGGGTTGATCTCCTTCCACTCCCTATAGGGTTTTCAGGGAAAGGTAGGATTCACTAGAGGGTGTTCAGGGAAAGGTAGGATCGAGGTTCAGGACACCAGCAATGTCTTCGAGGAGTCTAACGGACTCATGCATTCGAGCACTCCTCAGAACCGAAAGTTTAGGGCTTTTTTAAAATCCGAGGAAAAGAGTAGGAATTCCTACCCAACTTTCCATCGACGTGGCAGACGTGACGCTTGTCTCAGAAAGTCTGTTCCCGAGCGGTTCAATTTCTTTTAGAAATTTCTGAACCGCTACATTAGGGAATAGATTTCTAACGTCATCTCTCTTCAGGATGGCAAGTAAATATAGGTATCTCCTCCTATTTTCTATATCTATAAATATCTAGTCACAGGGGAAGAAGTGACTAAAATTTAGGCTGCTAGATTTTTTTAAGAAATCTAGCTAACACTTGATTTGCCTAAATTTTAGGAGCCTTTCCAACTTTATCATGCTTAAAAATAAGCCCAAATAAAATTAAAATAAATTTCAAAATATCTATTGACATCTAGCAAGGAAATGGGATAGAAATGGGGAACTAGCGGATAACTCCCGGGAAACAAGCCTAAAGTAAATTTAGGTAAAAAACCGAGATAATTATCGCCAATACAGCGTTAAATCTAGCTAAAACTTCTAAGACTGGGTAAGCCAGTCCTCTCAAACAAAAAACTTTGTCCTAACCTACAGGAGATAAATCAAGTGTCGAATACCACCACCTCTTTTGTGCTAAATGAATTTACCGGAAGTGATGCTCAAGTCGAGGTCACGTTAAGCGACATAGGAGAAGATGTAGTTCAAGTTAGCTTAAAAGTTGTATCCGGTTACCTAGCGGATGCAGTTGGATTTTTTGCAGACTTTAACGACCTGGATGTTAATAATAACTTTACGATTACGGCAGTTGATTCAAAGCCGGGTCCTTTATTAACAGTGGGTACAACAACTGGGTCAGGACTCCTCTATCTGGATGATTCCGGTTCGACGATAGACGGAGAAGGAGATCTAGACAGTAATGTCAATCTCAACGGACAGGGAATTAAACGAGACTATGCTCTGGGGGTACAAATTGGGGCTGGAGGTTTAGGAGGAGGGGACGATTACCAAGAAGTAACCTTCAATCTTTCCACAGCAGGGCTGAGTACCAGTAATTTCAGTAAAATCGGGATGCGCTTACAGAGTGTTCTTGATGATGGGACACGAGACGGAAGCAGTAAGCTCGAAGGGGTACCGGACACCGAGACGCCAACACCATTGGTGGCGATCAGCAAGGTAACCAACGGTGCAGACGGTCAAACGATTTTGGCTGGAGAAGATATCACTTGGACTTACCTGGTCACCAACACCGGCAATGTCACCCTGACGAATCTTCAGGTCACCGATGACAACGGGACTCCTGATCAGACCAGTGACGACTTTGTTGTGGGTACAATTGCTGAACTTGTGGCAGGGCAGTCCCAGAGCCTGAACTTCTTTGGTGGTCAAGCAATTATCGGTGAATACAGTAACATGGGTAAGGTGGCCACAACCTACAATACGACCCCTGTTACTTCTGAAGACTCCAGCGATTACTTTGGTGCAGATCCCGGAATTGCGATCGATAAGGTAACCAATGGTGCAGATGGTCAAACGATTCTCGCAGGTACTGAGATCAATTGGACCTACACAGTGACCAATACAGGGAACGTAGCGCTATCTAATGTCAGCGTGACGGATGACAAAGAGGGAACTATCGCAAACCTCGTGAGTGGTGACATCGATGAAGATGGTAGCTTGGATACTAATGAAACCTGGGTCTACGAAGCAACAGGGACAGCGGTTGCCGGGGAATATACCAACATGGGTCGAGTCGAAGGTTCCTTTACCGATGACTTAGGGAACGAAGCGACCCCAACGGCTGAAGACCCCAGCGATTACTTTGGTGCGGATCCTGGAATTGCGATCGATAAGGTGACTGATAATGGTGTCCTCCAAGCCGATGGTCTGGTAATTCAAGAGGGTAGTGCCATTGACTGGATCTATACCGTCACTAATACCGGCAATGTGGGTCTGTCTAACGTCGTAGTCACGGATAATGACCCGGGAGTGCTGAAGGGGTGACAATCCGGCTACAAACTAGACTGGATAAGGGACATAGCTCTTAGGCCCCTTCGATAAAAAGGCCG
>NZ_JAMXFD010000026.1 GCF_025370875.1 Laspinema palackyanum D2c | reverse complement strand
ACGACTTCAGTCGTTCTCTTAGTTCGTAGTAACGACTTCAGTCGTTCTCTTAGTTCGTAGTAACGACTTCAGTCGTTATACCCGTTTTGAGTTTAAACAGGGTCACCCTTCCTCCATGCGTTCTTAACCAAGAGAACGACTGAAGTCGTTACTACAAACTAAGAGAACGACTGAAGTCGTTACTACGAACAGAAGAGAACGACTGAAGTCGTTACTACAAACATCCGGAACGACTGAAGTCGTTACTACGAACGGGGGACTTGATTGAGGGTCCTTAACGGGGAGTCCCTTGGAATTGGTAAAGATTTATTACAAAAGAATGAACAGAGGCTTGCTACAAACGAGTTAAGCCCGATCGCCACCGCACCCCTCTAGTAAAAGGACCGGGCAATATATTACGATCTTTTAAGTTCTCGCTCCTTTTCTGAGAGGAGTAGGTAGGACTACGATAAACTAAGCCAAGATTTCGACAGCTTTAACGCTTACTCTAGCGGTTAAAGCGGCTATTACCAGATCCAAAAATTTGTTGAGAACACGTTGGGAGCTTATTATCCATGTCTCATGCTGTAAAAATCTATGACACCTGCATCGGTTGTACACAATGCGTTCGGGCTTGTCCCTTAGACGTTCTGGAGATGGTGCCCTGGGATGGCTGTAAAGCTGGCCAGATTGCCTCTTCTCCCCGGACTGAAGACTGTGTAGGTTGCAAGCGTTGTGAAACTGCCTGTCCGACCGACTTTTTGAGCATCCGAGTTTATCTCGGCGCTGAAACGACTCGCAGTATGGGTCTGGCTTACTAGAGTTGGATGATTTGAAGGCACTTTTGATTCAACAGTGCTTTTAAAACATTTAGAATTTGAATAGAAAGAGGGAGCCTTGCGCCCCTCTTTTTTCGCGTGAGGGTCTTCGGCCCTGGGGAACTCATTTCCGGAATCAGAGACTAGGCAGGGGAAGAGACTATCAACTTGCTGTAGGGGTTATTTGCATCCACGATCGCGCTGTCGATTTCTGCTCATACCGGGCGATCGCCACTTGAGACGTTAGGAAACTATAAAGGGATGCAATTATAGCAGAAACAGCACGGAAAAACTAAAATTCTATCCATTGCACCGTATCGAGAGGAGTTAACGGATAAATGTGCGGAATTGTTGGCTATATTGGCACTCAAGCGGCGAACGAAGTTTTACTCGCCGGATTGGAAAAACTAGAATATCGCGGTTACGATTCAGCAGGGGTGGCCACGATTTGGGACGGTAAACTCAATTGTGTCCGGGCAAAAGGCAAACTCCACAACCTGCGAGAAAAAATCCAAGGCATTGACAATCCCGCTCAAATCGGTATCGGACATACCCGTTGGGCGACTCACGGTAAACCGGAGGAATACAACGCCCATCCCCATACAGACAACCACGGAAAAGTTGCGGTGGTTCAAAATGGGATTATTGAAAATTATCGGGAGTTGCGCGAGGAACTCAAGGGTAGAGGTCATGAATTTCGGTCCGATACGGATACAGAGGTCATCCCCCATTTAATTGCCGAGTTGATGGCGGAACCGATGGTGGATGCACCGGGGTTTATGCCGTTAATCTCCCAGTTTTTCGAGGCGGTACGCAAGGCGGTGAATAAGTTAGAGGGGGCATTTGCGATCGCCGTGATTTGTGCGGACTACCCCGATGAACTGATTGTCGCCCGACAGCAGGCCCCTTTAGTGGTGGGATTTGGCCAGGGGGAATTTTTCTGTGCCTCGGATACTCCGGCGATCGTGCCCTATACCCGGGCGGTTTTGTCCTTGGAAAATGAAGAAATGGCCCGGTTGACGCCGTTAGGGGTCGAGGTTTATAACTTTGCAGG
Source organism: Laspinema palackyanum D2c (assembly GCF_025370875.1). Lineage (NCBI taxonomy): Bacteria > Bacillati > Cyanobacteriota > Cyanophyceae > Oscillatoriales > Laspinemataceae > Laspinema > Laspinema palackyanum. The sequence goes on along the minus strand of NZ_JAMXFD010000026.1, from coordinate 96,154 downwards.
CGATCGGCTCAAAAAAACCCCCCGCCTCCTCAACCTCAACCCAGTCTTGGTGGAAAAACAAGGATTCCGCCACTTCATGCATAAGGAGATCTACGAACAACCGGCAGTAGTCCGCACCTGTTTGGAAGCCTATTTTAACCGGGAGTGGCAACCGGGGGATAATCAAGTTGCGCCAATCAATTTGGGGATTAATCCGGAACTGTACCAGGATTTGCAACAGATTGAAATCCTCGCCTGTGGCACCAGTTGGCACGCCGGGTTAGTCGGGAAATACCTCCTAGAACAGTTGGCGGGAATTCCCACCTCGGTCAACTATGCCTCAGAATATCGCTACGCACCGGCACCATTGCGACCCTATACCCTGGCAGTCGGCATCAGTCAGTCCGGGGAAACGGCGGATACTCTGGCGGCCCTAGCCATGGAAAACCAGCGCCGAACGGGACTGTCTGCTGCTTATAAAGCGCGCCTGTTGGGGATTACGAATCGTCCTGAGTCTTCCTTGGGGAATCTCGTCCCGGACATTATTAATACCCATGCTGGAATTGAAATCGGGGTGGCGGCAACGAAGACGTTTGTCGCTCAGTTGATGGCATTTTATAGTTTAGCCTTAGACTTGGCCTATCAACGCAAAACCCTCCCGGAAGCGCGAATCGAGGAGATTATCCAGGGGTTGCGCCAACTTCCGGCACAAATCGAACAGGTGCTGAGTTCTCAAGAGGGTAGTATTGAGGAGTTGGCCCATGAATTTGCCGAGACTCAGGATTTTATCTTCTTAGGACGGGGGATTAATTTCCCGATCGCCTTAGAGGGGGCGTTGAAACTGAAGGAAATCAGCTATATCCATGCGGAAGGATATCCAGCAGGGGAGATGAAACATGGACCGATCGCCCTGTTGGATGCGAAAGTCCCGGTAGTGGCGATCGCCATGCCGGGAACCGTGTACGAGAAAGTGATTTCCAACGCCCAAGAAGCAAAAGCGCGGGATGCCCGACTGATTGGGGTCACCCCGCAAAATGGGTTTGATGCAGCGGAGATTTTTAACAATGTCTTACAAGTGCCCGTTGTAGATGAGTTACTCTCACCGATTTTAGCCGTCATCCCGTTACAGTTACTCGCCTATCACATTGCAGCGCGACGCGGTTTAGACGTGGATCAACCGCGTAATTTAGCCAAGTCAGTGACAGTGGAGTAAAGCCTTAAGTGAGAAAAAGCAGCCTTTTCCGAGGCTGCTTTTTTGTGGCAAATGGGATGATGTTTTTCCTCGTGAGGGGGCTTCAGCCGCGTCACGAGAAAGACCCCCCCGGCCCCCTCCCCAAGACATCGGGGAGGGGGGAGAACTGTTCGTGATTCAGATGCTCCCTATTCATTCTGATTCATACAGCTCCTCTAAAATCGTTTGAATTTGCTCCGTTGTCATATCTTCTTGCTCAGATTTGCTATAAATCGTCAACAACAAAATACTGGTTTCTGATTCGAGCAAATAAATAATGCGATAGCCGCCACTTTTTCCTTTCTGGATATTACTATTTTTGGCTCTAACCTTGTAAACATAAAGGTTAGATCCAAAACCAGAAAGCCGATCGCCTAATCGATAGCCTTGTTGTAATGCCTCAATGACTACCTGAGTATCAGAACGAATATTGCGATATTTCTTCGCTAGTTTTTTGAGGTTATTGCGATATTCAGGCGTTAAATCAATATTGACGACTTCAGGATTATTCGGCATCAATTCCCTCCCACATTTGTTCTAAGGGAATTCTTCTTCCGGCTTTAGCATCTTGCAAGGCTCGGATTAAACTAGCTTTAATTTCCTCCCCGGGAGTATCATCCGGATCCAAGTCATCTTCATCGGATATCAAGAGAATCACTTTGACTCGGCTCTCGGATTTAATGTCTAAAGGTTCATCTAACAAAAGTTGGCCCTTATCATCGACTTTGCCCATGACTTCAACTGCTTTCATTGCTTGACCTCAAATTATGTGTTAGGCTGTTGCTCAAACTGCCTTTTTATAGGTTCATGGTTTCAGTTTAGCAAATTTACCCTTTTTTTCCTCACGAGAACACCCAGTTTATAACCCTTAAAACTAGACCAGAAACCGGGTTTCTCACCGCATCTCCTGCCACTTGCCAACATCTGATTAAGAAAGCCGGTTTCTCACCCTTGAAATTGCCCCCTATCGATAACTCCGGGTGGGACCAATGGGGTTACAAATATTCTTCATCTACCTGAATCTCTTCCGGTGGAATTTCAACAATTTTTCCATCCTGCCAGACTATAATCGGATGTCCCTATTGTTTGTGACGCAAAAAGGCACGATTGGCGGCAACTTTTAAAGCGCGATCGATGAGGGTTCTCTCCTCAAAGATTTCCGAGATGGATTTTGACGCTTGTTCGTTCATCTGTTAAATTCTCCTGTAATCCTATCCGGCGCTCACCCCTATTTTACTACAACCCTAAACTTCCTGATTCCACTCCCGTTCAATCCGTTCTAACTCCTTCATTGCACCTAATTGTTGATAGATTTGATGGGCTTCCTGGTAATGCTGTTGGGCAATTCCTTCATTCCCCCGCTTGCGCCAGAGTTGCGCGAGGCGAAAATTCGTTTCAGCAATATGCCAAGTCATTCCTAATTCTTTCATCTGTTGTAATGCTTCGGTTAAATATTGTTCCGCTGCATCAAGATTGCCTTTACCCAGTTCGTTTTCTCCCAAACTTCCCCAAGAGGTGGCTATGCCTTCTCTATCGCCCAATTCGGTTTCAATTTCTAAGCATTGCCGAAACAGACGCTCCGCCTCATCCCAGTTGCCGCGTTTTCGCTCGATATCTCCCAAGACTCCCCAAACCTCTGCTATGCCGGAGCGATCGCCCAATTCGGTCATCACTTCCAAAGATTGCCGATACAGAAGCTCCGCCTCATCCCAGTTGCCGCGACATTGCTCGATATATCCCAAACTTTCCCAAGTTGCTGCCATCCCGGAGCGATCGCCCAATTCGGTTCTCAAATCCAAAGATTGCTGATACAGACGCTCCGCCTCATCCCAGTTGCCCCGATTTCGCTGGATATCTCCCAAACCTCTAAGTGCAAAAGCAATGCTTTCTATTTTATTTTTTGTTCGGGAAATTTTTAAGTTTTCCAGAAGTAATTCTTCTACTTCATTACAATTTTCCATATCCAAATAGATACCCACAAAAAACATTAATGCTGCTTCATAAATATCTTTATTTTCATTTGATAATTGTAATAAAACATTTTTTACAAATTCCTCACGCTGCGAGGGGTTAGCATTTTTAAATGCAATCGTTATCAAGTTATACATCTTGCTTTCATCTCCAAGGTGAAATACAAAAGAAACTAAATCCCCCTTTCCCTTTGTACTACCCTGCTGTTGTAAATCATCAAAATTTTCAAGGCTGGCGGTAGAGCAAAATAACGACTTTACTCGGTGAAATATTTGAGGCAGTCCGTCGGATTCACGCCCCATAAAATCTGCAATCACTTGATGCAAGTCATAAAATAGCTCACACTTTTGCTCGTCATAACGCATCTGGACCAGACTGCTATCTACTAACCCCTTGACTATCAACTCGGTTTCGCTAATTTCTTCATCTGTAAACTGAATCGGTTGATTAGATGACGCAGCACTGGTTAAACGGTTATCGGTTTCCCATTCATCTTCATACAAGCGCAAAAATGTCAATCCTCGCAGATCTGCTGCCACGCGCAACACGCACATTCGCCGCAATACGGCTAAACCTGCCTCACTTTGTCTTTCTAGTTGGACTTGCAGGATGGGTTCTGCTTTTTTAGTGACCAGTTCCGGATGTTTCCGCAGATACCCCGGTTTACCTCTGGCAACTGCTGCTAATTGAGTCAGCAAAAAGACATGGCCCTCGACTCGCTGGGATACCCACCGCAAATCTTCTTCCTTATCTTTTAGCTGACGCTGCCTCAACAGTTCTACCCCGGCGTCAATCTCAATCCCTTCCAGCGAGTACACAAACACCAAATCGGGGTCGGGCTCCGTACCTTCGCAGCGGCGATCAGTCAAATCAACAGGGAATTCCCGACTGGTGAGAATCACTGTCGAGCAATGATTGCCGTAAGCAAAGGCATGAAGCAACTGGCCCCATTCAGGTGACAGCGCTTTCCCGCAGTCGGGATGGTGAGCGGGGTGTAAAATATCCTCCAGGTTATCCAGCACGACGACGCTGCGCTGTTTTGTCAACCCGTCCAGAATTTTGGTGATTTTTTCCGCTGCGGTTTTCAGGGGTTCCGGGGTTTCCATGTCTAATCCCCGCAGGAGAAACTCTGCCACGGCATCAAAACTGGTCCCTTGGTAGGTTTTTAAATACAATGCTTTCTGGTAGGGACAGGTTTCGGTGAGGGTAGGCGGTTGCACCTGCACTCCCAAGGTTTCCAGGAGTTTCACCGCTAAACTGGTTTTGCCGATGCCCCCTTGTCCGATAATCGTCAGCACTTTCGGGGGAGCTTCGGGAGCGAGTAATTTGGTTTTTAACTCCTGTAACAGCGCATCGCGCCCCACCCAGACAGGGATTTCAGCGATGGTTTCCAGTCCCACGGTTTGGATCCCCTTGCTTGGGGGTGGTGGAGGGGAACCGCTAATTTCATTTGTGACTGAGGGTGCGCCTTCTGTGGAGGAGTTTCCCGGTTGTCGGGTACGCCATAGCTGCTGAAACTGTCGCAGGTTCTCGTCCTTATCCTTACTCCAGAGTTTAAGGCTAAAAATCCATCGCGGGGAACCCCTCTTTTTGACGCGGCGATCGCACCAAATTTCCAGAAATTCGCCCAAATAGTTGGTCAAGGATGCCCCGATTTCCTTGCGCTTGTTCTTTTTTACCTTTTTAGATACTTTCCCCTTGCCATAAATCAGGACGCGCAAATCTTCCAGGGTGGTTTCTACTGCTAAATGCAGTTCCTCCCCGTCTTCCCACCTGGCATCAAGGTTCACGGTGGTGAGGGTTTCGTCTAAGTCGTCGTTGGCACAGTCGATCAAAAGCTCTAGCAGTTGCTGTACCCGAGGTTGCGTTTTTTCCAAACCATAACTGAACTTGGACATGGCAAGTGGCATCAAAGTTGAGCAAAAGTTTCGGGAAAGTTTCGGGAACCCGATACCGAAACCCCTCCCTGAATCTACCCGAATGTTTATAGTATAGTGCTTTCGGCGCTTCCTTGCTTTCGGGAATACCCGAAATTTTACAACTGCATTATCGAATTGGAAAATAAGGTAATGCGAATTTCTAAACGCAATGTGTTAATTATTGCCAAAGCAACGGCAAAGGCTGTGGGGTTAATTCATCCGGGTGCAGAAGTTGTTCTCACCTGGGTCCTAGCATTCTGCCGTATTCTCTATGACAAAGAGATACTGGTGCAGCAGGATCGGGTTGAGCAACGAGTTCCCCTTTCTAAGCGCCATCTGTTTATTATCGGTGAAGCAACGGCAAAGGCGGTGGGGTTAATTCATCCGGGTGCAGGAGTTGTGCTCACCTGGGTCCTAGCCTTCTGCCGTATTCTCTATGACAAGGAGATGCCGGTGCAGCCAGCGCGGGTTGAGCAACGAGTTCCCCATACGGTGCCGATCGCCCAAAAGGTAGCGCAGAAACAACAGGAATCGGACAATGGGGAATAGAGGCGATCGCCCTCCAATCTTCATCCCCGCATCAAGCATCAGGAGAGGATTCCGCCGAATCTTCTCCTAGTGGTTGCACAAACCCTTGATGTTCCGGGGAACTGATTCCTTGTTGCAAAACGGTCAAAACTTGCTGCATATTCCCTTGCAGCAGATTGGGAATATCTAGCCACAATCCGGGGAAGACTTGTGAGCGAATGATTCCTTGCTCATCAGGCGTTACGGATACATAATCCCCCTCTTCTAACCGAAACCAATCAATTTTTTCATCAAATACTTGCCAAATGATATATTCTTTAACTCCATTGCGGCGATAGGCTCGTTTTTTATCTCCGAGGTCAATGGTGGCACTACTGGCGGCAATTTCGGCGACGAGTTCCGGTGCGCCTTGGATATATCCCTGTTCATCAAGGGTGGATTGTCCCCCGTTTTCGGGACTGATTAATAAGACGCCATCGGGTTGGGGTTCGTTGTCTACATCTAGGCGCACGGTGGGTTCAATTCCCATTTCCACTTGAGGGGTGGCAGATTCATACAACCCTAATACAGTAATCAGATATCCATGAGGTTTGGCATGGGACCGAAAGCGTAAGGGGGATGCCATATAAACGACTCCTTCGATGAGTTCAGCTTTTTTGATATCCGGCATGGCGTGATAGCGGCGCTCGAATTCGGGACGAATTAAGCGATCGCCGTTTTCTAAGGGGGGTAAGGAGTGAGGGGGATTCAACCGAGAGGCGATCGCTTGCGGTTGGGTGGATGTCATCGCATTACTCTCCATCAGTGCAATACAAATTATACTCATTTTATCTTTAGCCCGTCCAGGAGAGGCGCTGTTTCTATCGCCCCATCCGTTCGGGTATCCCGGCATGGGTGTCAGTTCTGGAACAATGATGCCTCTATGATAAACCGAATCTCTCGGATTCGGGTCTGGGAATGCAGCTATCCCGTAGGGAATCGCCTAAGAAGAACCCCACCCTAGCCCTCCCCTTGCCAAGGGGAGGGGACCGGAAAAAGAATCACTGCTTTCTGGGGAGGTTAATTGGGCGATCGCATTGGGGTTTTTTTCAGGTAATATCTGAATTGTCCATTCCCTGAAAACACAGCAGGTTCTTATGAATTTAACCCAGTTGACCGTCGAAGATATTCAAGAATTGGCCGATAATCCGACTATTTTTGAGAAAGGTCAGTTGTGCTATAACAGGAAGTCGGTGGATCAGTTTTATATGTCTGGAAAAGGGATTACGGCGAAGGTCCAGACTAGACAAGGGAATTACAGTGTAGAAGTTCGTCCGGGTGGGGGGACTCTCACGACCCATTGTACTTGTGCTTATGAGGATGGGGTTTGTGAGCATAAGGTGGCGGTGTTGTTGTATGCGCTTTACGGTGACCCGGATGATCCGTTGGGGGCTGATGAGGATGAGATGGAGGCGATCGCCTCCATCTCATCCCCGGCAAACACGCCCGATGCTTTGGAAGTGGCATTGCGAGGGATGGGGGTTGATGAATTAGTGAAGATGGTGTTGCAATTTGTGGAGGAGTTTCCCGAGGTGCGTCATTTGCTCCTGTCTCAAGTTAACCTGCCGTCGGAGATTAGCGAAAAGACATCAACCACTCAGGTAACGGTGAAAGAACTCAAAACAGAGATTAAGAACTTTTTTGAGGAGACTTATGAGAAGTTGATGGAGGAGGAAGACGAAGATTATGATGACTATTATTATGATGACTATTATGAAGAAGATGATGAGGAGGATGAATTAGACTTAGATGAGGTTTTCGAGTTAGCAGAAACCCTTGATTTACGAGACCAGCTTGATGTGTTTTGGTCAGTAGGGACTTGGGCCAATCACTACTTTTTAGAGGAAGAATATTTAATTGGAGAGGAGGAAATTCCTAAAGCATTAGAGCGATTTGCTCAGGTGGTGTTGGCTTTAGAAGAGAGTGGAACCCAGAAGCAGATTTATATTAATTCGGTGGTGGCTCTGCTCGATTGGGAGATGTTCCAGAGCGCTGAACTGGATGGGGTGGTTAAAGATACGTTGGATATCCTTTGCACGACGGTGGAAGATTATCACTATCTGATTAAGCAGCTAGAATCTAGCCCTGATGAGGATGCTGTAGATTGGATTGCGGACTGTTACCGCAGGTTAGGGGATGAGGAAAATTATTTATGGTGGCGTGAGTCAAATTTAATCCGGCCCTATCAGTATTTGGAGTTAGCCAGTTATTGGCAGGAACAAGGGAAGCTGGAAAAATATAGGAAAACGTTAGAACGATGGGTTTCTCTTTACAACCTGGACAAACTTGATCGGGATGATTATGGAAGCCTGCAAGATTATTATACAGACCGCAACCATCACCAGCTTATTTTGTCTGAATTAAGTGATTTTTATCAAGAAAAAGGGGACTCGGAGAACCTTTATCGGCTCTTGATGCTGAGGTTGGAGGAAAATGGCTATTCTCTTGATTTGTATCAGCAGATTAAGGAAGTGGCTACGGGGTTAAAGCGGTGGTCCCTGGCACAGCCGGAGTTGCTAGAACGTGCGGCAACTAATCTGGCGTCGTTAGCGGAAATTTATTTATATGAGCAAGAGTGGGACAAGGCGATCGCTCTATCGGAAAATTCTCCTTGTGGACAGTCCACGAACCTGAAAATTGCTGAGGGTGTCAAAGAACATCGGCCTCAAGCAGCGATCGCCATTTATGAGAGGGTGGTGATCAAGTATATCAATGGCAAGACGCGATCGGATTACCAGATTGCTGCAAGGTACGCACAGACGCTTAAATCGATTTATCTGGATATCATAAAAGATGCCTCCGGGTGGCAGGGTTATATTGATAAGCTCCGGCAGACTTATCGCAATTATCGGGCGTTGCAGGATGAATTTAAGGCGTTGTAGGGGAAAATCACAATCGGTTGTTACGGTTAAGCGCATTCGTTTCTGCTGATACCTCATCAGGGTGATCCGGAACACCCTACTACTGGAATGGTTATTCCGGGGCCTTTTCTGGAGGCTGGCGATCGCCTTGGGAGTTTCTAAGGTACGATCGGATGAGTGCATGGGGTGAAACAGCAAATACTGGAGGTAGCTATTTATGAATTTAACCGATCTAACCCTAGAAGAAATTAGAGAATTTGCCGATAGTCCGGCTATTTTTGAACAAGGTCAAGACTGTTATGATCAGGGGACAGTCGAGCAGTTTTTTATGTCAGGAAAGGGGATTAAGGCTAAGGTTGAGGGAGAAACCGGCCAATATTCTGTAGAAATTCGCACAGGTAAGAGCAAGCTCACGACAGATTGTACCTGTGCTTATCGGGGAGAGGTTTGTGAGCATATTGTGGCGGTGTTGCTGTATGCAATGTTGGGCAATCCAGAGGATGAGGAGGAGTATGAGTATGAAGCCCCGATGAGTTTGGCTCAGGAGATTACTCCGATGATTGAGGATATTTTGCGGCGCTTATTAACTGGACAATTGAGTGAGCAGGAGGTGCTTCAAATCCTGGCACAAGGTCCACAAGGATTGAAGGTGCTGCCTCAGCCAGGGGTTGGACAAAAAAACAATGTGATTCCTTTTCCTAACTCCAAGAAGAAGACGGTGGCGGAGTTGAAGAAGGAGATTCAGGAGTTTTTTGAGGGGGTCCAAGCGGAGGAAGAGGAACTGGAGGTTTTTTTGAATGAGAATTATAGCTTTTTTGACGGGGGGGAATATGAATTTTCTCATTTAACTGAGGTGTTTGAACAGTTGCATCATCTGACTTTGGCAGAACAGATTGATGTGCTGTGGTATGTGGTGACTTCTGGAAACTTACTGTTTAGTCAGACGGGGAAGGTTTTTGCGGAGAGTGAGATTGCTCAAGGGTTGGAGTTATTTGCCGATCGCGTGATGGCGTTAGATCTGGAGATGCCGCAGAAAGAGGTTTATCTGAATTCTGTGATTGCGGTGTTCGATTGGCCGATGTTTCAGAACGAGGAACTGGATTTGGCGCTGAAGGACGCGATGGCTACTCTATGTTCCACGGAGGAGGAGTTACGCTATGCGATCGCCACCTTAGAAACCATTGGTTTGGAACGGAATAGCCGGGAGTGGGTGATGGATGCCTATCGCCGATTGGGAGATGAGCAGAACTTTATCCGATTATATGAAGAAAATCTGGACAGTATTGAAGAATATTTAATCCTGGCGAATTATTGGCGGGATATGCAGAGAGATATCCCGAAGTCGATTGCGATTTTAGAACGGTGGATTACTGAACATACACCCACAATGGGAGATAACCTAGAGGACTGGGCTGATTTATATGCTGAGGATTGCCCCTATACTAATCAGCTATTAACGGACTTGACCCAGTATTATTATGAGCAAGGCGATCGCCCGAATCTGTATCGAATGTTTCGGCTGTGGCTGCGGATTGATGGTCTTTGCATAGAATTATATGACAAAATGAAGTCAGTGGCAATCGAGTTAAATTGTTGGGAAGACTGCCAACGCCAGATGCATTTGTTCGCCCGAGATGATGCTGAAGTTCTCTGGAAAATATACTTAAAGCAGAAAAATTGGGATGCGGCCATTTCCTTGGCCGAGGAACCAGGTTGTCCGATCCCCGTCAAACAGGCAGTCGCCGCTAAGGTGAAATCCTCTCATCCAGAAGCGGCGATCCGCCTGTATAACCAACTGGCACATCACTATATTCAAAAGAAAACCCGCCCCAACTATCAAACTGCGACCAAGTATGTGAAGCTGATCCGAGAGGTTTATCTATCCATTCTGAATTCTCCCTTCCAGTGGGATGATTATCTCTACGACCTCCGGCAGCAGTATCAACGCTACCGGGCTTTACAAGAAGATTTGCAAAAGTTATAGGGTTGATAAAACGCGCGTTCCCACAAAACCTGCCTACAAGAAGATTTGCAAAAGTTATAGGGTTGATAAAACGCGCGTTCCCACAAAACCCCCACAACCACAAGATTTGCACAAGTTATAGGTTTAATAAAATCTTTGTTCCCAGAAACCTCCTGTAATTGTAGGCGTTTCCGACCGTTATGAGGTACATTTAGAGGAGTGCGAGCAAGATGCAACGCACTCCTCTCAATATCTGTACCTTATGAATCCACCGAACCACTATACCCAGGTGATTTACTCCGGAAGCCAGCATTTTCATCGGATTTACCTCTCTTCCCCGAGATAGAGAGAGTAAATCCTGCACCTAGACAGGGTTCTGGCGTTTTCCTGTGGCCTCGAATGCACCGACAGGCTCTTGAATCTCCCTTTGTTCATATAATTAGACCCGAAAACTCTATCTTACGAGGGGGGATTTTACTACTTTGGGAATGGGACAAAGCCGGAATGCCGGAGTAATAATGGAACCTATAAGAGACAACAACCTTCAGGAATTTAGGTCAAGGAAGAATCGTGATGTTTATTTTCTCAAGCTTATTAACTGAGTCGAAAACTCTTTATAAATTTCGGATGGATGATGTTCTGTTCCCCATCCGCAACTGGATCGAGGGCATTGAAATTAAAAATCCTGAACAGGCGAAACAGTTGTGTAGGCTGATTCCGGCACAATGTCCATTTGAACGGGATATCCAGCTATTTGGACGGACTTTATTTCATATTCCCCCGCTATGTAAGCTCAATCCCTTTTATGAGCAACTGGTATTTCTGCGGTTTCGGGCATTATGTTTCCTCGCCGACGAATGTGGGGAAGATGTCACGGCCTATTGTTAATCCTCCGGGCATCACAGGTTGATTTATAAGGCTTCTGCGCCTTCTGCTTCAGACCGTTCCTCCAGGAAATCCGTATATTTACTCAGTTTAAAATCCGGTTTCTCTAAGCCGAACCCCTAGGGACGGTTACTACCACTCAAGCTAGATTGACCGATTCGTTACATTTTGTTACAGTAGATGTAATGAGAAGCAAAACACTGCATCTCAATTGTTAATAAATGACGGAGCCAATATGAACGGCAACATTCGCATCGGCAACTTATTCGGAATTCCTTTTTATGTAAACCCTTCGTGGTTTTTAGTGCTGGCTTTAGTGACTTTTAGTTATGGCGGAGCCCTGGCCTCTCAATTTCCGGCAATGGGGTTAATCTTCCCCTGGATATTAGGATTGGTTGCGGCGTTGTTGCTGTTTGCTTCAGTCTTAGCCCATGAACTGGGACATAGCTTTGTAGCCATTCGTCAGGGAATTGAAGTTAAATCTATCACCTTGTTCCTGTTTGGGGGATTGGCGAGTTTAGAACGGGAGTCCAAAACCCCCGGTGAGGCATTTTGGGTGGCGATCGCAGGTCCGGCAGTGAGCTTACTGTTGTTTGCACTCTTTAATGCAGTGGCCTTAACAACACCAGTCACGGGCCCAGTCGCTGCAATTCTGGGACTGTTGGCCTCGATCAACTTAATGTTAGCCCTATTTAACCTCATTCCCGGTTTACCCCTCGATGGCGGGAACATCCTCAAATCCCTCGTCTGGAAAATTACCGGCAACCCCTATAAAGGTGTAATCTTTGCCGGACGAGTCGGACAAGCACTCGGTTGGATTGCCGTCCTTCTCGGTGGGTTGTCCATCCTGGGTATCAGCAACATTGGCAGCTTCTGGACCTTGTTAATTGGGTTCTTCCTGATTCAAAATGCTGGCACTGCGGCACAATCGGCCTCAATTCAAGATACCCTTTCTCACTATACTGCTGCGGATGCGGTTAACCCCAACAGTCCGATTGTCTCTGCGGAACTCTCCTTGCGTGAGTTTGCCAACGAGTATATTATCGGTAGCAAAACCCAGTGGCGCAAGTTTTTAGTCACGGATGAGGCGGGATATTTAATCGGTTCGATCGCCGTGGATGATTTGAAACTGATTTCTACCTCGGAATGGCCGAACACCCAGGTGAAAGACTTGATGAAAACTGTGGAATCTACGACTACCATCAAATCTAATGTCACCTTACTTGAAGCGATCGCCATTCTCGAAGACCGAGAACTCTCTGAGTTACCTGTGATTAATGACAATGGCGTGTTAGTCGGACTCCTGGAAAAAGGTGAGATTGTCCGAAAGTTGCAAAAACAAAAATCTACCCAAACTAATCCGGCCTAATCCTTCATCGGCTCTTAGTTTAATCTAACTCTGACCCGGTTTCCCTGAGAAACCGGGTTTTTTGGTGTCCCTGAACTCTCTGCCTCACCCCGGACCCACTTCCGCAGAATGTTAAGCGGAATTTTAACGCAACGGACCCCTGAACCCAGGGAATCTCTCCCTCTCAAGAATTTGTGTCAATCCGTCCCTAACTTAGGGAATTTTAAGTATGCGTTTTATCAGAATTTAAAACAAGGATTGAGTAGAAATACTGAAGTTGTCAAAGGGGGACACAATCAAGTAAAGTAATAGAAACCTCAAAATAAACTTATTGTTGAGTTCCACTGCCTAGAGAAACCGCCCTGCAACGGATAAAAATGGGGTGAAGTTTGCCAGAATCAGCTAATCAGTTTGGAAAATAAGGGTGCTTAAGGGGATAAAATTTCACAGATTAGGAGGTTAAGGGAATCATGGGTGATGAGGTGACTCCAGTCAAACAATCTACAGGCAAGCAGATTCAGTGGATTATCACTGGATTAGTTGCCACCGTGATTGGGGCGCATCAACATCCCTTGTTGGCCCAAGGTATTGATCCGGCAACCGATGGGACCGGGACCCAAATTACTACGGAGGGAACACAATTTAATATTCAGGGGGGACAGCAGTCGGCAGATGGGGCCAATTTGTTCCACAGTTTTGACCGCTTCAATTTAGAGGCGGGACAAATTGCGAATTTTCTGTCCAACCCGGCGATCGCTAACATTTTGGGACGAATCACGGGAGGCGATGCCTCTTATATTAATGGATTAATTCAAATCACTGGGGGTCCGTCTAATCTCTATTTAATGAATCCCGCAGGAATTGTCTTCGGGTCGAACGCGCAACTTAACGTTCCCGGAGACTTTTTAGCAACGACTGCCACAGCAATCGGGTTGGGTGACGGGTGGTTTAATGCGATCGGGGAAAATTACTGGGCAAGTTTAGTGGGAACCCCATCTCAGTTTGCGTTTGGGTTAGAACAACCAGGAAGTATTGCCAATTTTGGGGAGTTAGTCCTGCAACCGGGGAATCATTTAACCTTGTTAGGCGGAAGCATTTTGAATACGGGAACCGTTGCCTCTCCCGGTGGAAGGATTACGATCGCAGCGGTTCCCGGTGAAAGTGTCGTGAGAATTTCCCAAGAAAATCATCTGCTGAGTTTAGAGGTGAGACCCCAGGAGACGCAACTATTGGAGGCGATCGCCCCCTTGTCGTTACCCGAGTTGCTCGTCGGAGGGAGTCTCACCCATGCCACCGGCGTTGCGGTTCAGGCAGATGGTACCATCGCCCTCACGGGTTCAGGAGTCACCGTTGCTGCACAACCAGAAGATGTCATGACTTCCGGGACTGTGGATGTCTCGGCAGAGGAAACCACCGGAGGACAAATCGCCCTCCTCGGCAACCGGGTAGCGGTAGTTGAAGGAACTCTGGATGCCTCGGGGAGTGGTGGCGGGACAATTAGAATTGGCGGAGACTTTCAGGGACGAGGAAATATTCCCAATGCCACCCAAACGGTGGTGAGTGAAGGGTCAGAAATTGCGGCAGATGCGATTCATGCAGGGGATGGCGGTAGGGTGATTTTATGGGCCGATGATACCACCGAGTTTGCTGGAAGTATCACCGCCCGAGGCAGTCAGGAAACCCCATCGGATGGGGGTTTTGTGGAAGTGTCTGGGAAAGAAACCCTCCTGTTTCGCGGCGATGTGGACTTGAGTGCAGTCCGGGGAACTGTGGGGAACTTGCTGCTGGACCCAGAAAATATCGAAATTGTGGCGAATGGCGGGACTCACAACAATAAACTGCTGTTTAACAGCACAATTTTAGGGACAAATGATCCAGGCATAACCTATACAATTAGTGCGGGAACGTTAGAGGGGATTGTTGCAGATATCCGTCTGGAGGCGAGTAACGATATTATCATCGCCCCGGGAGTCTCTCTGAACTTTGCCAATCCCGGAGGAACCCTCGTGGGGGAAAATCCCTTACAACTGACCATTATTGCGGATGCCAATAATAACGGCAGTGGCGATTTTAGAATGGACCCGACTCAATCCATTATCGCTAAGGGTCGGAGTTTAGACATTTCCGGGGTGAATATTACCCTGGGAAATGTAGATGTGAGTGATATTAGTACGAACATCCTCGTAGTGGGACTGGTGGCCCGAAATGCCGGGAGTGTCACCCTCACCGCTACCGGGGGAGATATTGTCACGGGAAATATTATCGCTGAGGCGAATGATAATTTGCTGGGGGATTTGATTCAGCAAGGGGGTGGGAATATTACCCTATCTGCCCCTTTGGGACAAGTAGAAACCGGGATTCTCAGTACCGCTGCCTATATGGATGGGTTGGTGAAAGGGGATGGGGGTGTCATTGCGATCGCTGCTGGAACGGATATACAAACCGGGGATATCAGCACTCGCAGTAGTGGCGCATCCGGTGGGGCCGTTACCTTAGAGAGTGCCACCCGTTCGATTTTGACAGGAAATATCGATTCTCGGTCCTATAGTGCCGGGGATGGGGGTAACATTCGGATCACGGCCACTCAGGGGAACATTAGGACCGATAGCATCGGGTCTCGGTCTACCACGAATGGGACCAGTGGCGGCAGTATCGATTTATTTGCGCCGACGGGGACTATCTCGGTGCAGTCGATTCAAGGATATATTAATCCGATTAACATTGAAGGCGATTTGCAGGTTAATCAGGACTTGACCATTGAACAGTACCAGAACCAGGGAGAGATTAACCTAGAAGGGTCTGTGAATGGGGATGCGAGTTTGTTCCTCCAGACGGAAGGGGGAACCGTTACGATTAATTCTGTGGTGGGGGAAGAGAGACCTTTAGTTGCTTTAACAGTGAATGCTGGTCAGACGGCGATCGGCAAGAATATCACCACTACCCAGACTCAAACCTATAATACCCCGATTACCGTCACCGGGGATGTGGAACTCACGGCCAATCGGATTCATTTTACCGATGTCGTTTCGGGAACCACTCACCTCACCTTACAACCCTTTAACCCCACCCAAGACATGGCGATCGGGGGACCGGGTATAGGAAATCCCCACCTTTTCCAACTCACGGATACCGATTTGGGGTGGTTACAACCGGGGTTTGCTTCCCTCACGATTGGCCGGAATAACAGTAGCGGGATTGCCACGGTTACCAATTCTCTCACCTTTAACGATCCCTTGCTGATTAGAACGCCCCAGGGTGCGGGTTCAATTTCCGCCCCCGATGGGATTGTGGGAAATGCCTCGATCGCCCTGGATGCCGGGACCCATATTATCACCGGGGATATCATCGCCCCGGGAGGAATTGGACTCAATGCCGGGAAACATATTACCACCGGAATCTTGAATGCCTCATCTGCTGGGGATGGCGGGGATATTACAATTGTCGCCGGGGACGATATTACCCCAGGAAATATCACCGCACTGGGCAGTTCCGGGACCGGAGGTGCGATCGCCCTCACTGCTGGAGGAATCATCACCCCGGAAGATGAAATCATCACCAATAGCAATGCCATTCAAATCGAGGGAACCGTTATCCTGGATAGAGATACGACCGTTGATGCCGGAGGCGGTATCATTGATATCATCGGTGAGATTGATGGCGGGTATAATTTAACCCTGCAAACCGCCACGGGTACAATCAACCTAGAGGGGAATATTGGAGAAACCACCCCCTTAACTCGCTTAACCACCGATACCCCCACCACCTTATCGGGAAATGCCACCGCCACTCTCCTGGACTTCGGGGATAGTTTAGTCTTAACGGGCAATCTCCGGTTACGAGGAGAGGAAATTGACTTGGGCGGTCCTGTCTCCGGGACAGGTGACCTCACCTTAGAACCCTTCACCGCGAATCAACCCATCGCCTCGGGGTATGCAGAGAATAATACCCCTGCTTTAGACTTGACTCTAACTGAATTAAATCAATTTCAAAATGGATTTAATTCGATTACCATTGGCCGGACTGATGGGACTGGACCAATTGATTTGAATCAAGTGGCAATCAGCGACCCTCTGACCGTGCGATCGCAGACGGGAATGATTAATCTGCATAATACCGTCCGAGGCACGGATAACGCTTCGGTGACCTTGAGTACCACCAGAAAAATTCAACTTCTCAATCCTGCCACCGTAGAAACAACGAACGGAGAGATTACCTTCGATGGGACTGTCAACGGCAATCAAAATTTAACCGTAACTGCCGGGAATAGCAGCATTAATTTTAATTCCAGCATCGGGGCAGTTACTTCTTTAAATGATATTACATTAACCGCTGATGACATTAATTTTAGAGGGACAATTCGGGGTCAAGGGAATTTGGTTTTACAACCTTTTACTCCCAGTTTAGATATCAAATTGGGGGGAATTAATATTGACCATAATTCCGCATTAACCCTGAGTACAACGGAACTGGATTTATTACAAACCGGGTTTAATTCCATCACCATCGGACGGACAGACGGGACCGGAACTACAACCTTAGAAGCAGGTCGGGCCAAGGTAGAATTTAGAGATTCGCTGATTTTGCGAGGGAATACCGTAGAACTCGCCGGTGAAATTCGGGGTGAAAATGATTCCTCAATTACCTTTGAAGGCAACAGCATTATCCTGGAGGATAATACAGCAGTGGAAACGGGCCAGGGAGATATTACTTTTGCCGGGACCTTGCATGGCGATCGCGCCTTAACCCTGAAGGCCGAAAATGGCACAGTTCGCTTACAAACTGCTAATTTAGCGGAACTGAATGCCACAGCAGTTGAAACAATTCTGGATGGGGATATTGTTACCACCCAGAGTAATGGGATTACCCTTCAAAGCAGCAATATTCAACTGAATCGAGATATTACCCTGGATACCTCCGCAGCAAATGGACCGATTAAGCTTGGGGGAACGGTGAATGGTTCCCAAGAGTTGACCTTAAATAGCGGTACAGGTAACCTAGAAATTATGAAGGCGATCGGGAATATAATTCCCTTGATAGGATTAGAAATTCAGGCCGGGGATATTACGGTAGATGCCCCAGTCGCCGTAGAATTGGGCGGGATGACCCTTGATGCCACGGGAACCGTTCATCTGAACCGCCCGATCGCCACCGAGGGCAATACCCAAGTCACCGCTGTGGGGAATATCACCACCCGGGATCTCACGGCGGGCAACATTACCCTAGAGAGTACATCCGGAACTGTCGCTGTCGGACCCTTAACGACCCAGGCAGACAATGGCGGGGCGATCGTCCTGAGTGCCAATACCGGCATTACCGCAGGAAATATCAATAGTAGCGCCAACCTGGGAACGGGGGGAACTCTCACTGTTAATACCACTACCGGGAATATTGTCCTGGGAAATATCAACACATCCGGGGTTACTGCCGGAGGTGTGGTGAGCATTGAAACCGGGAATAATATCACAATTGGGTCCGTGAATAGTCGCGCCACAGCAGGAAATGGGGGGAACATTGCCTTAACCGGAAGCAATGGCACTCTGGCACCGGGAATCATTACCTCGGGAGACTTGAACGCATCCGGTGCATTGAATGGAGGCA
Organism: Laspinema palackyanum D2c; assembly: GCF_025370875.1. Taxonomy (NCBI): domain Bacteria; kingdom Bacillati; phylum Cyanobacteriota; class Cyanophyceae; order Oscillatoriales; family Laspinemataceae; genus Laspinema; species Laspinema palackyanum. The sequence continues at coordinate 77,832 of NZ_JAMXFD010000026.1, read as the reverse complement.
GCATTCAAGTCCTTGCTGAAACCGCCATCTTTGCCGGGGCGATCGCCGCCACAGGAACAGTAGGGGCCGGGGGGAATGTCACCCTCGACCCGGAAGGAGATATTCAAGTGAGTTGGATTAATACGCAAGGGGGCACAATCGGCGGCACCGTTGATATCACCACCGGCACCAATTTCCGCGCTACGGGGACATTTACTGCTGCCAATGGACAAGGGGCGAGTATTTCCACCATCGGGGGTACAGGTAGCGGTGCGATTATTATTCGTCATGGCGGCGATGGGATTGTTCCGTTTATCGTCGGAGATGCCAGCATCAATGGGACTGCCGGGGCCTTGACGACGGGGACCGGTGAGATCAGGAATGACTCGTTTTTATATACCTTTACCCAAGGTAATATCGGGATTTACTCGGTTCCAGAACCGACACCCGCGCCGGTAGAATCCTCTTTGCCAGCACCCGCGCCCACTCCAGAACCGACACCCGCGCCGGTAGAATCCTCTTTGCCAGCACCCGCGCCAACTCCAGCGCCGGTAGAATCCTCTTTGCCAGCACCCGCGCCAACTCCAGCGCCGGTAGAATCCTCTGCACCCACACCCGCGCCAACTCCAGCGCCGGTAGAATCCTCTGCACCCACACCCGCGCCAACTCCAGCGCCGGTAGCATCCTCTACCCCGGTCCCGATTCAATCACCACCGGAGGCATCCCGACCCCTGCCTACACCAAAACCAGCAGGAAATATTCCCCGGGTCTCGATCGCCCCGATATCGCCGATGGAATTACCGCCCAGTGCGCAATCCCTAGACCCGGGACCGCATCAAGTCATCGGTCCTGAAAGTGAGCGATCGCCCATTTGGGTCACTCCGGAACTCGGTGAGTCCATAAAATTGCCCCGGATATCTCCAAGTGAGGGGGAAGTCGTCGCCCATCCGGGGGGAGAACTGCCTGCGATCGCACCGGATACCAACAACCTACCATTATTGGAATTGCCAGCGGAAGTCACCGAGACTTTGCCTGAACCCTTATCCCAACCCACCGGGGAGACTGTGTCCGAATCGGGACAAGGGGAGATCGCCCCCTTATCCGAACCCCTCACTTCCGGTACACCGGGCGATCGGGTTTCTGTCACTCCCCTCAACTACTCCGGTGGACAACCCTTAGAACCCCTCGGCGATCCGGGATGGATTTTTAATGAAATTTTGAGCATTGATAGTTCAATTTGGTATCACTGGGCAGTCCGCGAAAATTCAAACTTATCGGATACCGAAATTGCCCAAGGGAAGAAAATGCTGGAATCCCTCAAACAAATGAAATCTACCGTGGGAAACCTCATTCCTAATGCTAATCTCAGGGAGTTATTTTTGATTTCTCATCAACAGGAAAACCACTCGATCAGTTCAAGGGTAATGGGGGCGTATCCCCCTGCTCAACCCTTCCTGGAGGGGGAAAAATCCGAACAGATAATCTCGCGCCTAGAACTGGCCTTTGCCAACCAGAATCCCGAAGAACTGATCTGGGCGCTCGAAGAGTCTCGGAATCAAGAATTCCAAGACTATCTTGGTATTACTGCCAATTTACCCTCCCAACATTTAACCCTGGGTAGTTTCCAAGCAACCTTGAAAAACTTAAAGGCGCAAACCGGAAAACAGGCCGCCATTCTTTATGTCATTTCCCGGGGCGATCGCTTAGAAATCATCTTAGTCCCCCCGGTTGGTACTCCCATTCACAAGACCATTTTTGAAGCGACTCCGGAAGTCTTATTTCCCGTTGTCAATGAATTTAGATGGGAAATTACCGACCCGAGGCGAAAAAATATGAACAACTATTTTGCATCGGGAAAACAATTGTATGATTGGATAATTGGACCCGTTGCTGAAGAATTAAAAAACTTGGAAATTGACACCCTGATGTTTTCTTTGGATCCGGGATTACGCAGTTTACCCGTTGCCGCATTGTTTGATGGAGAGCAATTTTTAGTTGAACGATATAGTTTGAGTTTAATTCCCAGTTTTAGCCTAACTGCCCATAGTTATATGCCCATTCAAAACGCTCCAGTTTTGGCAATGGGAGCCTCAAAATTTACCCAACATTCTCCTTTACCGGCAGTCCCCTTAGAGTTGACCCATATTGGGGAACAAACCGGGTCCCAACACTCATTTTTAAACGAAGAATTTACCCTAGAAAATTTGGTGAGATCTCATCAAGAAGATAACTTTAAAATTATTCATCTGGCGACTCATGCGGAATTTCAAACGGGCGATCGCACCAATTCTTATATTCAACTCTGGGACCGTCGGCTGAATTTAGATGAAATGACAACATTAGAGTTAGATATGCCGAAAGTGGAGTTGTTAGTGCTATCCGCTTGCCGAACGGCCCTCGGCGATCGCGAGGCGGAATTAGGGTTTGCCGGATTAGCGGTTCAAAGTGGCGTAAAAACGGCGATCGCCTCCCTGTGGTATGTCAACGATGAAGCAACCTTGGGACTCATGACCGAATTATACCATCATCTTAACTTAGTTCCCCTAAAAGCCGATGCCCTGAGGCAAGCACAACTTGCCATGCTACGCCAGGAAGTGAGAATTGAATCCGATCGCCTGATTCACTCCCAAGGGGCGATCGATCTGCCACCGGAACTGTCAGACGAGGGATCTTACCCCTTGTCCCATCCCTACTATTGGTCCGGATTTACCGCGATCGGCAGTCCCTGGTAAACCCCATCGGGAGTTCAGATTTCCCCCATTCATCGCAACTACAAAGATCATGTCAAACCCTTAACCCTCACTTCATTTTTGAGTAAATAAGTGATCATTTGACCTTTCCCCTTCACCTGAATTGGACCGCGTTTTTCTAATACAAACTTACCTTCTAAGCGCAAGTAAGTCGATTCCGTAACTTGAATTGCACCGGGAATCCCATGAGATTCCATCCGGGAGGCAATATTGACCGTATCCCCCCATAAATCATAGATAAACTTTTTCAATCCAATCACCCCAGCGATGACGGGACCGCTATTAATGCCAATGCGAATCGTAAACGGTTCGCGAATTTTTGTGCTAAACTCAATTACTTCTTGCTGCATATCCAGGGCCATTCTGGCAATGGCTTCCGCATGATCTTCCCGGGGTAATGGCAATCCCCCCACCACCATATAAGCATCGCCAATTGTCTTAATTTTTTCTAACCCATGTCGTTCCGCAAGTAAGTCAAAGGTTGAAAAAATATCATTGAGTAAATGAACTAACTCCCTCGGCGAAACCCGAGATGCTAATTTTGTAAACCCCACAATATCGGCAAATAATACCGTTGCTTCGGAAAATCCATCGGCAATCGTGCCTTGTTCCTGTTTCAGTCGAGTAGCAATTGCCTCGGGTAAAATATTTAATAACAACCGTTCCGACTTTTCTTGTTCATTCCTTAACGCAATTTCCGCTTGTTTGCGTTCTGTAATATCTCGGCAAAGGGCTAACAACAATTGTCGGTTTCCTGCCTCCAATAATCCTACCCGCACATCCACGGGAAACGTACTCCCATCCTGGCGACGATGCACCCCTTCTAAGGCAATGGGAACCCCGCGAATCATCTCCCGCCAGCGTTGTTTAAGGGTTTCAAAGGGTAATTTTTGTTCGATATCCGCCATCGAGCGATCGAGCAACTCCTGACGACTATATCCTAAACTGTCACAAACGGTATGATTGACCTCAATAATCTGCCCCTCTAAATCATGGATAATAAACCCATCTGCCGCCTGTTCCATCACCGATCGAAATCGTTCTTCACTGTCTCGGAGTGCCGCTTGTGCTTGTTTGCGTTCCGTAATATCTCGAATCGCTGCCACTCGCAATTCCCGCCCTTCAGAGGGGAGAATTCGTCCTTCTATTTCAATGGGAAAGCGAGTGCCATCTTGTTTTAATCCCGTCACTTCGTAGGGTTTTTCATACCCAGTTGCAATATGCTTGAGAACCAAATCCCGATGTTCGGGGACAATCAAACTTAACCCATTGCGATCGATTAAATCAGAGAGGGGATAGCCAAACATCTTGACACAGGTTTGGTTGACATCGATAATCTTTCCCTGCTCATGAACAATAATAGCTTCTAAGGTGGCCCCGGATAACCGGCGGAACCGTTCCTCACTTTCTTCTAACGCTTTTTGAGCTTGTTTGCGATGGGTAATATCTCGAAAGGTTCCGGTATAAAAGGCAGTGTCTCGGAACTTGGCTTCTGTAATGGAAACCTCCACGGGAAATTTAGAGCCATCGGCACGAATCCCCACGAGTTCATGAGGATGTCCCGAGGCGACAATTTCCGATAAAAGTTGTTCGATTTTGAGGTGTTTGTCCGGTTGCCAATATAAAATATCTAGGCCAAATTCAATCAATTGAGGGAGGGACATTCCCAATAAGACGGATTTTTGATAGCCAAAAATCACTTCCGCCCGAGGATTAACGCTCATAATTTGAAAATTCAAGGCGTTAAAGGTGGCGATCGCATCGGTAGCGGTTCTGACGATCGCATCCGTCCGCGTCACCGCCTCCTCTAGGGCATTCATCACCTGATTATAGCGATCGGCAATTTGACCCACCTCCGTAAACGGTTCCACCGGCACTCGTAACGTCAGGTCCTGGGTTTTCGCCTGGGAATCCATCACCCGAAACAGATCCAAAATCTCTGTTTTCGCACGATGTTCCGAAACATTCAACCCAATATACTCATCCGCTGCCGACACTCGCAACGGGGAAAATCGATTCACCACCGAGAGGAACGAGTAAGCAATCCCAAAGGCGAGAATAAAACAACTCACAATCCCTAAAACCTGGACTCCCAACTGTTCGAGGCGATTCAACCCCGTCCCCAACAGTTCAGGGTCTCCAAATAAGGCCACCGCTAAGGTTCCCCAAATTCCGCCGCCAAGATGGACGGGGACCGCACCCACGGCATCATCCAACTGGAATCGAATTAACAGGGACTCGACCGCGATCGCCACCAACCCCGCGATCGCCCCAATCGTCACCGCTGAAATGGCCGTCACCCCATGACAACAGGCGGTAATCGCCACCAACCCCGCCAGGGACCCATTAATCAGCCGGTCTACCTCGGGAATCTCCCGGGACCACCACCCCGTAATCAACGCAGTCATCATTCCCGCGACCCCCGCCAGGACCGTATTCACAATAATCCGGGCCACATCTTCATTTAAGGCGAGGGTACTGCCGCCATTAAACCCAAACCAACCCAACCACAAAATTAACGCCCCCAGCACCGAAATCGGCAGGTTAGAACCGTGGATTTTTTCCGCCTTTCCGAACTTGGGAAACCGACCCGCCCGCGCCCCGACAATGGGTAAACTGGCTAGAGAAACCCAACCCCCCAGACTGTGCACCACCGTAGAACCGGCGAAATCCACAAACCCCAGTTTTCCCAACCATCCCATTAGCGCGCCGTGATTGACCCCATTCCAGGCCCAATGTCCAAAAATTGGATAAATGAGGCCAGAAATTAGGCAAGCAATTAACAGGTAAGACCCAAATTTCATCCGTTCAGCGACGGCACCGGAGACAATGGTGGTGGCAGTGCCACAAAACATCGCTTGGAACAAAAAGAAGGCCAAATCAAAGGCCGGTAAATCGGTTTTTAAAAAGAATCCGCTCCCGCCAATCCAGCCTAGGAAGGACGTTCCAAACATTAAGGCAAATCCAAAGGCCCAATATAATGCCACGGAACAGCCAAAGTCGGTAAAGTTTTTAACCGCAACATTAATACTATTTTTAGAACGAGTCAGTCCCGATTCCAGACACATAAATCCCGCTTGCATCAAGAAGACCAAGCCGGAGCATAATAAAACCCAGAGAATGTCAATGGTTAGATAAGTGGGTTGAGCCTGGGATCCGTTCTCTCCCTCCTCAAACCGAGGTTCATCGCTGCGGGTAATCGCAGTGATGGGTTCCGGGGTTCCCCCTCCAGGGGGAATCTGAAAGTTCAAGGGTTCCGATCGCGATCGCTGGACCAGGGCGCTGGATGAGCCAGTCTGAGCGATTAAGGGTGGGTTGAGGAGGCGATCGCCATCCCTAGAGGGGGTTGCTGATAACCGGGGTTGGAGGGTAATTACCAATCCCAGGGTCAACAGAAATAAAAGCATCCTAATCAAGGACTTTCGGTGCATAGATTCCAGGTACAGAGGATAGGGTGTCAGCGGAATTTTATGAAAATTTTACCCGGATAGCACCGGGCTATTCTAATAAACAGAGCCAAGGTTTATACTGTCCGGACTCTCTTGTGTTCATTTTCCAAACTCCCATTCTTTCCGTCATTAAACTTCAGAAAAGGCCTCCAATTCACGGCTGATTGTTTTGAGCACGCCTCTCGCTCCTTGGGCGATTCATCAACGGTACCCACACCTAATGATTGAGACTCGCGCTATTTAGGGCCGGTATCGCTACTATAGCCTACGGACCCAACTTGTCCAGGGGAAAAAATCCCCCTGTTTCAGACCCGTCTTTCCCTGGCGTCATTCTCGATTTAGCCGAGGGTAAAGGGTTTTGGAGTTGACCCAGTTAAATTCACCCGGTGGGGGGGCGATCGCCCCTAAGCGGACTTTCCCCAATTCCCCCTATAATGCAGGGGTAATTTAAAGCATCTAGCTTTCCCCAGTCTCGCTCACTCGTTGAACGGGAAACAATATCACCGCTTTCTTAACATAAAATTATGCTGAAAACATCCCTGGCTTGTCTAAGCACTTCCCTGGTTTTATGCTCTCTCACTCCGGCTTATGCTCAAGAATTTGATGCCGTTTTACAAGGACTATTGACCCCAGAGGAACTCCAAATCCATCAACAGGTGGGAAGTCAACAGGCGGAACAGTTGGGTCAAAATGCCTGTAACGCCCTGGCTGCCGGGTCTTCCGTCCAGGACTTTGCCACAGAAGTCGCCGAATCCATTGCCCAAGAAAACCTCCCCCAAGCGCAATTAGAAGCGCGGGGACTCTATAGCGGTAAGGTGATTGCTGTGGGAGTCGCCCTCTTCTGTCCCGAGCGCTTTTCCCAATTGCAAGCCTTATAAGCAAAAACAGACTTCACCCACTGACACCGGGGTGAAGCCTGCTTTTGCTTGCGATTACTTCAGTTTTAATCCTTTCATCTTTTCATCAAGGAAGGATCACAGGCGAAACACATCTCCAAAGACTGAATCATTATTAACGATTCTCGCCGGGTCCGGGGAATCATAAACTACTAACAAAGAATTGGGTTGTCCCAAACAAGGCATCAGGGCCAACCCTTCCCCGCGATCGGTTCCTAACTTAAACGGTAAATCAAATAAAACTTTTAATTCCGTCTCATCCTGGGCGATGAGGGTATCTCCTTCCCGCTCAAATACCCCGGTCAACCGGAACATTTTCATTCCCCCGTCTAAATCTAAAGTTGGACCGGCTAAAACAATTAAATCATCGCCGTCTAAACATATTTCTCGAATTCCTAACCCACTGAGATCCAAAAAATGCTTTTTATACAGTCGTCCTTCTGGGCCAATTTCTTTGAGGGTTAAAATTCCCGGTTCGCTTTCTTCGACTTCGAGTTGAATAATCACCGCCCAACCTCGGAGCACAGGACCGCGAAACCCCATCAAAATTTTAGACCCGCGAACGGCCAATCCTTCGATATCTAATCCATTTTCTTTGCTGGGAAGCTCCGAGGCGATAATGGAACCAAAATGAACATCTTTTTCTAGGGCGTCTATTAGAATATTGCCGGTTTCAGTTTTTTCCAAGGAAGCCGCAGTCAGTTGGCGATCGCTATTGAATGGGTCGGGACAGCCTTGAACGGGAATTCCCCCTTGAATGGGAATTCTTGCCACTAAATAGCGATTGGCCTCGGTTTTGACTTGGGCCAGCCTGCTGATATCTTTTTCCGGACTCTTCCCTTTCGGCTTTTTGCGTTTTGTACTATGAGATCCGGTAAACCAAAGGTAGCCCTCCGAGTAATCCATTCCTTCGATATCGATTTCATCTTCGTTATTAAATAACTCAATAAATTCGCCGATTTCAAAGGTTTGATGATTTCCATACACATAAGGTTCAATCAGAGAAAGCCGTTCGAGGGTTAGCAATTCATCGGAACCGACCCATAAGGAACCATCGGGAGTAAAGGTAACGGCGGATAAATCTCCCACCCGTTCCTGGGTTTCAGGGTCAAATTTAAGCAGAATTCGACTGAGTAAAAAAGAGTGAGACATAAGAAGTTAACCAGAGTTGGGTATTTTATATAGGCCCCTGTGCTAGGAATTGCCCCGTCTACACAATTCATGGAGGGTTACTATAGTTGGAGATAAAACAGTTGAGTAGCGATTCCTAAGACAGGGGGATAGTATTCGATAAGAAGGAGAAAAACCCGGGTTTCTGCATCAAATTAGTTGCAAAGGAAGCAGAGATTTTTTACCAAAATTTGGTTTCTATCCTAAGTTGTAGCACAGTCGTAGGCCGGGATGGGCTCTCTCAAAAGGTAGAAATTTAGGGTGAAATTGGCTCAAAGGGGAGGAAAAATCTACATTTCTTTAACCAGTGGCGATCTCCTGGACGTGATGACACCCATCCCACCGTTTACTCCCAGTCCCAGTCGTTTCCTCTTGACATCTTGCACCCTTCACAACAACCGGCGGGGGTTAAAATGATTGGCGGCCTCATAGCTTGCATTCGGTTAGAAACCGACTAAGAACATTAGCTGGATGAGGCTTTCAGTCGGGTTTAACTGACATCTTGCAGCAGGCGACACCCGGCGGGGGTTAAAACCCCCGCCTAACAGCTAAAGTCGGTTGAAACCGACTGAAAACACAACTGGATAAGACTTACAGTCGGTTTTTAACCGACTTTAGCTATGAGGCGGGGGATTTATCCCCCGCCGGGTGTTGTGAAGGGTGCAAGATGTCAGTTGAAACCGACTGAAAACACCACTGGATAAGACTTGCAGTCGGTTTTTAACCGAATGCAAGCTATGAGGCCGCCAATCGTTTTAACCCCCGCCGGTTGTTGAGAATGGTGCAAGATGTCGGGTTTAACTGACTTTTGATTTACTCCACTGCCACAGACTCCGGTGCCGGAAATTCGGTACAAACGTCATAGAACCCTGTGCTCGGGGGTTTGGCAAATAGATGGGAAATTTCGTTTAAAATTGCCGCATAAGCCTCACTGTGGTTAGACTCCATCGCGTCGATATCATCCCAAAAAATCACCGCAATCCCTTTATCGGTATTTGGCTGTTGCAGTAAATAGGCTCCCTTAAACCCTTGGGTGTAAGTAGAGACGGCTTTGGCGTACAATTGCTTGGCTTCTTCAAATTTACCCGGTTTGAATTCCCCGATCGCCACATAAGCATATTTATGTCTGAGAAAATCCATAAACTCGGTCATGACTGCCTCCTCTGGGTCACAAAACTTGCTAATTTAATGCCAAGTAGAGTCGGGAGGAGGCAAGTTCGGACGGTGCATTGCCCTAACTCGAATCTCTCCTTCCTCATCCTGCCTTGTCTGTTTCCACCTTACCATTATTAGCACCCTTAACCGAGAGCAACCCCGTCAATCCATCACCCGTTTAAAACTCCAATTCATCCTCTACAGACTGAAGATTCCCACAGAGATTCCGTTGCCAAGCCGCCCGAACTAACCTCAGCTCATTGTAGCTATATTTTTCCTCCAAATGTTCATAAACTGGCCTCAGCAGATTAGAACCCAATAATTCCAATGCTTGGATAATCACCTGCTGCCGTTGCACTGGAACCAAGCGGTGAATATCCACCGGCTGCTCCATTTCCAGCAGTTCAATTAAATGATATTCCACCCGGGTCTCTTTCAGATTTCGCTTCGCCGCAATTTCCGCAATACTCATCCCCTTTTGATGGTATTCTAGGGTGAGTAACTGAGTAAAAGAAGGGTCGGACTTCACCTCTGATTCAAGAATGTCCGGCGGCGCGCTTTCCTCCAGTCCTCTGGGTTGACAGTAGGCTTGAATTGCGGTAATAAACCGCTCGCCATATTCCGCCAGTTTATGCTTTCCCACCCCGTAGATTTGTTTCAATGCCGCCAAAGATTGGGGACGTTCTTGGGCCATCGCTTTCAAGGTAATATCTTGAAAAACCACAAAGGGCGGAACTCCTCGCTCATTGGCAATTTCCTGGCGCAGGACGCGCAACTGCTCAAATAACTCTTCCCCCGCTGCATCCAACTCCCCTGATTTAGAAATGACAGTGAGTGCGTTTTCTTGGAGTCCTCGTTGTTGACAATAGTTGTGAATTTCTGTAATAAAACGATCGCCATATTCCGCCAGTTTATACTCTCCCACCCCGTAGATTTGTTTCAATGCCGCCAAAGATTGGGGACGTTCCTGGGCGATCGCTTTCAAGGTACTATCTTGAAAAACCAGAAAGGGCGGAACCCCTCGCTCATTAGCAATTTCTTGGCGTAGGACGCGCAACTGCTCAAATAACTCGTCCCCAGTCGCATCCAACTCCCCACCGCCATTGCTGCCGCGATTCATCCCGACAGAAGAGAGTCCATAAGTTCGACAATACTCGCAAATTTCTGTCACAAAGCGATCGCCATATTGGTCAACTTTATATCCCACCACTCCCGAGAGATTGCCAAATTCATCTAAGGTTTGGGGACGTTGCTGCGCCATTAATCGCAGGGTCGAATCTGCAAACACCATATAAGGGGCGACAGATTGCTCATCGGCGATTTCCTTCCGCAGCGATCTCAGACGATCAAGCAACATTTCCACCTCGGCCTTTTTGCGATCGCGATCGGTCATGTCTGTATTCACCGGCGCTTTCGGAACCGCAATGAATACCTGCCGTTGCTTTCGCATCACCTCCCAACTGCCCTCATTTAACTTGAGAACCGAATACCCATCGGTGGTTTCTTCCACTAACCCTTGATGAATCAGCGATCGGCCCAGCATTTTCCACTCATCAGCGGTTTTATCTAATCCAATCCCATAAGTCGAGAGCGTTTCATGCCCATATTTTAAAACCTTCTGATTTTTAGAACCCCGCAACACATCGATAATATAATTCATCCCAAATCGTTCCTTGCAACGGGCCACGCAGGAGAGGAACTTCATCGCTTCAATGGTCCAATCTTCTGTGGGGTTGGGATGTCTACAATTATCACAGTTTTCACAATTTCCCGGAAACCGTTCCCCAAAATATCCCAGTTGAATGGTGCGCCGACAAACCGTACTTTCTGAATAATTAATAATTTGTCGCAACTGCTGACGAGCAATTCGTTGTTCATCAACATCGGTTTTTTGGTCTATAATATACTCAATGGTTTTAATATCACCATAGCCAAAAAACATCGTACAATTCGCCGGTTCTCCATCCCGTCCTGCCCGTCCCGATTCTTGGTAATAGCCTTCAATATTCCGGGGTAAATCATAATGCACTACAAAACGGACATCGGGTTTATTGATGCCCATGCCAAAGGCAATGGTCGCGACAATCACCTGAGCATCATCCCGAATAAAGCGGGTTTGATTGTTACTGCGATCCTCATCGTTCATTCCGGCATGATAGGGGATGGCATCAATACCTTCGCGCTGTAATTTATAGGCGATTTCATCTACGCGGCGACGACTGAGACAGTAGATAATTCCTGAACCCTTGCTTTCGAGAATCAGCTTGACTAATTCTCGATAAGATTGCTTGGTTTTTTGACGAACTTCGTAATAGAGGTTAGGGCGGTTAAAACTGGCGATGTGAATTTTGGGGTCACGCAGGGCCAGTTGTTGGGTAATGTCTTGACGGACGCGATCGGTTGCCGTAGCAGTCAGGGCCATCATGGGAATTTCTGGATAGCGCTGGCGCAACAGTTGCATTTGCCGATATTCCGGGCGGAAGTCATGGCCCCATTCCGAGACGCAATGGGCTTCATCGATCGCAAACCCACAGATGCCAACTTGAGCGCGTACCATGTCCATGAAGGGCAGAAATCGTTCACTCAGCAGACGTTCTGGGGCGACATAGAGGAGTTTGATTTCACCTTGGAGAATGGCGGTTTCCCGCGATCGCGACTCTTCCCAACTCAGGGTGCTATTGAGAAAGGTGCAGGCAATGCCGTTATTTTTGAGGGATTCGACTTGATCCTGCATCAAGGCAATCAGGGGGGAAACCACCACGGTTATCCCTTTTCGCAGGAGGGCCGGGAGTTGAAAGCACAAAGACTTACCGCCCCCAGTGGGCATGACGATCAGCAGGTCCCGATTTTGGAGGGCGGCTTCGACAATTTCTCGCTGTCCCGGACGAAAGCTATCATGCCCAAAAAAATGCTTGAGCGATCGCTCTAACTGATTCGGGGCAGTGGCGTTTAAGGGGCTGATGCCTGACATGGCTCGCTGTTTGTCGTTGAGTTTCACCTTATTTTATCGGGTCACCGACCCTCATCATGCTTAAATTGAGTGGGTATTTGGGGTTAAGGTCCTGATCGTTGATTTTATCCGGTCACCGGGTCTGTTCGCTAGAAGTTTCGATGTAGCCTTTGCTGACAAGGATTGAGATGAGACTTGCCAGCCTGATGCTTTTTTATAACTTAAGTGATGTGAGGAGAAACATGGGAACGCCTTTATTAAGGCATCCAACCACCCAGCATCGGTGGAGTCGGATGAGAATGCTCCCACCCGCCCCCCCTGACGGAACCCCCTCAACGGTTGGGCAACCGTTATCGGAAGGGGGTCCTGTGATTTGTTTAGCGGCATACCGACAACGGGCGATCGACCCCAACACCTTCGTCTGTCCAATCACGGGAGAACTTTGGCTGAACTCGGTTTGTGCTCGTTCTTCCACCAAACTTCACGATAGCTGTGCCTGGTGTCCCGCAGCGAAACTGCGCTGCTTGGTGAGGACGATCGCCGTGGAAATGGAGGGTTAGTTTTCCCCAGAATCTACACCACTTGCCCCGCGATCGGCTCATAATGGTGAACAGACCCTTACATCAGGAGTAACCTATCATGCCCAAAGCCTTATGGAATGGAGCCATCTTAGCCGAGAGCGATCGCTGTGAAGTTGTGGAAGGAAACCAATATTTTCCCCCTGACTCCATCAAGTCGGAATATTTCCAAGAGAGTAATACCCACACCAATTGCCCTTGGAAGGGTCAAGCCAGTTATTACGATATCGTGGTTGAGGGTGAGGTGAATAAAGATGCCGCCTGGTACTATCCCAATGTTAAAGATGCTGCCAAGCAAATTAAAGGATATGTCGCCTTCTGGCGTGGAGTCAAGGTAGAACTCTAAGCTGTTCTAAAGGCGGGTTCTATGAACCCGCCTTTATTTTACCTCTTTCTTTTTTTCTTAGTTCGTAGTAACGACTTCAGTCGTTCTCTTAGTTCGTAGTAACGACTTCAGTCGTTCTCTTGTCTTCGTTCGTAGTAACGACTTCAGTCGTTCTCTTGTCTTCGTTCGTAGTAACGACTTCAGTCGTTCTCTTGTCTTCGTTCATAGTGGCAACAACCGGCGGGGGTTAAAACCCCCGCCTAATAGCTAAAGTCGGTTAAAAACCGACTGCAAACACAATTTTATAAGACTTTCAGGTTGTTGCAACGGTTGCCAAATTTTAGTGAACATGGAGAACGACTGAAGTCGTTACTACGAACAATTGAAGAGAACGACTGAAGTCGTTACTACGAACAATTCAAGAGAACGACTGAAGTCGTTACTACGAACAATTCAAGAGAACGACTGAAGTCGTTACTACGAACAATTGAAGAGAACGACTGAAGTCGTTACTACGAACAATTCAAGAGAATGACTGGGGTTGGGGTGATTCATGAATGGCCCCTACTATGAAATTGCCACTATAGGGGGTTTTTTTGCAAAAATCACTTAAATGAGAAAATTATCCCAAACAGGATCCTTTGAGATAACCGATCGCGCCGAGGGAGGATCCAACTCGACTAAAGTCGAAGATTTCCGGAAAAAACCGGAGCGGCCTTGTTTGTTCAGGGGGAATTGAGGGAACTCTCATGCATAGAGCGATCGCTATCAGGAGCGCTTGTCCCATCTCGATCGCCGTGGCATTTACGAAGACTTTACACAATCGCCTTATAAATTTGATATTCCTTTACCAGATTGGCTCCCTTGTCTTTGAGACTTCTCAACCAATGGTCTAAGGTAAGGATAGATTCACTCAAATGACTTGCTATGCTTGAAGCAAAAGGGGTCTTGCATCTATAACGACTCGCTCAAGGGGTCAAAAAACATCCGTTTTAACAATCAGGTGAAGTTTCATGAGCTACTGCGTCAATCCCGCCTGTCCGGAACCTAAAAATGCCGACGAAGCCCTCCAGTGTCAAGCCTGTGGCTCAAATTTACTCCTGCGCGATCGCTATCGCGTACTTAAAGCATTGGGTCAAGGTGGTTTTGGAGCTACGTTTGTAGCCGTAGACGACCTATTGCCTGGAAAGCCTGTCTGCGTGATTAAGCAACTGCGCCCCGCCTCAACCTCGCCTCGGGTGCTGGACATGGCAAGGCAACTATTTGAGCGCGAGGCGAAAACCTTGGGGAAAATTGGCAATCATCCCCAAGTCCCTAGACTCCTAGATTACTTTGAAAGCGATCGCCAATTTTATTTAGTTCAGGAATATGTTGGGGGTCAAACCCTCAAACAAGAAGCCAAGCGCAATGGACCTTTTAGCGAATTTGCGGTCAAACAATTTCTGCGGGAAATCCTGCCCTTGGTCAAATATCTGCATGATAATGAAGTCATCCATCGGGATATCAAACCCGCCAATATCATTCGCCGGGACGTGGATAATCAGTTAGTTTTGATTGACTTTGGGGCAGTCAAGGACCAAGTGAGTCAAACTGCATTGCTCAACGCCAATTCCACCGGAGAAACCGCCTTTACCTCTTTTGCGATCGGGACCCCGGGTTTTGCCCCCCAAGAACAAATGGCATTGCGCCCGGTGTATGCCAGTGATATCTATGCCGTGGGAGCCACTTGCCTGTATCTGCTCACCGGCAAATCCCCCAAGCATTTCGACTATGACCCGATGACAACCGAACTGATCTGGCGTCCCTTCGTTTATGTCAGTGATAGTTTTGCAGCGGTCCTGGAAAAAATGCTGGCAGCTTCCGTGCGCGATCGCTACCAAAGCCCAGAAGAAGCCCTCCGCGCCCTCGATGTAGAATCCCACCGTCAAACCCTTTCCGAAGGACTCTCGACGCGACGCAAAGACGTATCCCAGCAAGAAGAAGAAACCCGACTCGAAGAAAAAAATCACCACGCATTATCCCCTGCCGCCCGAGAAGTGGAATTACTGCGAACGCGCCGCGCCAATAAAAAGGCCAAAGCCGCCAGTCGCGGGGCCACTGCCTTAAATTCAGCGATGAATTCTAATCCCAGTTTTGCCACGAGCTTTCGTACCCAAACCTTAGCCCCTTCCAGTGTTGCCAGTGATGGCATCTTAGATGCCAAGGCAGTTCGCCTTGCTTATGGCAAGGGCAAACGAGACTTTGGCGACTGCAATCTCACAGGCTTAGACTTGCGGTCCTCTACCCTATCCGGCGCTAATTTTTATGACGCCAAGCTCAATCGCGTCAACTTCCAAGGGTCGGACCTCGTAAGTGCCAACTTCGGACGTGCCAGTTTAGTCAAAGCTTGTCTACGGGATAGCAATTTAACCAAAGCCTATTTTGTCAATGCCAATTTAGAAGGCGCGGACCTCCGAGGGGCGGACTTGATGGAAGCCTCCTTTACCCAAGCCAATCTACGCGGGGCCAACCTCTGCGGGGCCAACCTCACCGGGGCCAGAATCAGCGAAACCCAACTGGCGATGGCCCGCACCAACTGGTTAACCATTAAACCCAATGGCAAACGGGGAATCTTTTAGCCGATTTCTCCCCCAAACCCAGTTTCCACCCATGAGCCGACCCATGCTCTTGTAAAATGAGTCAGGCTGACTTATTTTAGGCGTCCATATCAATGCGGATTTCTCTAAACTGGTTGCGGGAACTGATAGACATCACGATGTCTCCAGAAGAGTTAGCCCATACGCTGACGATGGCTGGATTTGAAGTAGAAGACATCGAAGATCGGCGCAGTTGGGCCAACGGCGTCGTGTTGGGAAAAATTATCGAGCGTGAACAACATCCCAATGCCGATAAACTAAGCGTCTGCAAGGTCAATATTGGCGGGGATTCCCCTTTAAATATTGTCTGTGGCGCACCCAACGCCAGGGCTGATATTTATGTCGCCGTGGCCCCGATTGGGACGTATCTGCCCAAAATTGACTTAAAAATTAAAAAGGCTAAACTGCGCGGCGTCCCCTCTGAGGGGATGATTTGCTCGTTAGCCGAATTAGGTTTGGCGAAGGAATCCGAAGGGATTCATCACTTTCACCTGGAAAACCCTCAATTAGGGACGGCAGTTTCTCCGTTGTTAGGTCTGGATGATGTAATTTTAGACTTAACATCCACGGCAAATCGGGCTGATGCCTTGAGTATGGTGGGGGTAGCCCGGGAAGTGGCGGCCCTGACTGGGGCCTCGTTACGATTACCGACTGCCTCGGGCACAGATATTACATCCGGTGGCAAGGGTCTGTCCTTAAAAATTGACGAATCCAAAGCCTGTCCTGCCTATATTGGCACCGAAATCACCGGGGTGAAAATTGCTCCTTCTCCTCTGTGGTTGCAGCAGCGTCTCCAAGCGGCAGGGGTGCGTCCGATTAATAATGTGGTGGATGTCACGAATTACATTCTGTTGGAATGGGGACAGCCGTTACACGCTTTCGATCGCGATCGCCTCCAAACCCTCGCCGGAGGAGATTCCCTCACTCTCGGCGTCCGGTTTGCTCAATCTGGGGAAACCTTCAAAACCCTCGACGGTCAAACCCGCACTCTGCAAGCTCAAAATCTCTTGATTACGGCGAATAATCAGCCGGTGGCGATCGCTGGGGTGATGGGTGGGGAGGAAACTGAAGTCTATGAAGGGACGCAGAATTTAATTTTAGAGGCGGCATTGTTTGACCCTCCGGCAGTGCGGCGATCGTCTCGCGCGGTGGGGTTACGCACGGAGTCCTCGGCGCGCTATGAACGGGGGGTGAATTATGCGGGATTAGAAACCGCTTGCGATCGCGCGATCGCCCTGTTCCTAGAACTCGCAGGCGGTACTCCCGTCCATCAACAAATTGCCGATGCACGTCCGGAAGAACTGCGCGTCGGGGGTTCGGTCCAATCCATCGAACTGCGCCGCGATCGCGTTAATCAGGTTCTCGGACCCATCAACCAAGGGGAAGGCACGGGAGAATTACAAGCAACGGATATCGAACCGATTCTCACTGCCTTGGGATGTACCCTCACAGGGATTACCCCCGGTCAAGTCTGGTCGGTGCAAGTACCACCCTATCGGGCTCGGGACTTGGAACGGGAAATCGATTTAATCGAAGAAATTGCCCGTCTTTATGGGTATGACAAGTTCTGCGAAACCTTACCAACCCAAAGTGCTGCCGGTCAACTTGGACCCGAACAACAGGCAAGGCGAGATTTGCGATCGGCCTTCCGCAGTGCGGGTTTGACGGAACTGATGCATTATTCGTTAGTTAAGGCTGAACAGGAGAATCAAATTGCGTTAGCTAATCCCCTGTTTGTGGAATATTCTGCCTTACGGACGGAAATGCTCTCTGGGGCAATTGATGCGTTTGAGTATAATTTAGCCCAAGGCAATGGTCCGCTGAATGGGTTTGAGTTGGGTCGCACATTCTGGAAAGATAGCGAAGGACTGAAGGAACAAGAGGCGATCGCCGGAATTGTAGGCGGTGATCCGACCCTAGGCCGCTGGGTCCGCAGTGGTCGGGAACAACCAATGTCCTGGTATGAGGCGAAAGGGATTCTGGAAAGTGTCTGCGATCGCCTCGGACTGGAAATCACTTATCGTCCGGAATCCAATGCCTATCCCACTCTGTTACATCCGGGACGAACGGCTTCTTTGTGGTTGCAGGACCGGAATATTGGGGTTTTTGGCCAACTCCATCCCCAACTCCGACAAGACCGAGGACTGCCTGATGAGGTGTATATCTTCCAGATGGAGTTACAACCCATTTTAGATGTTCTCACGCAAGATACATTTGGACGCAAGTTTAGCGCTTACTCCTCCTATCCCTCATCAGACCGGGATTTGGCTTTCTATGCGCCGGTTGAGGTAGCGGTAAGTGAGCTCACCGGGGTGATGAGTCAGTCTGCGGGGTCTTTGTTAGAGTCCGTGGAACTGTTCGATGATTATCGGGGACAGAATGTGCCGGAAGGACAACGGAGTTTAGCCTTTCGACTGGTCTATCGGGCCAGCGATCGCACCCTCACTGATGAAGAGATAGAACCGGCCCATCAAAAGGTTCGGGATGCCTTAGTCAGTCAGTTTGCGGTGAGTTTGCGAAGCTAACCCCCTCTCTTCCCGGGGAAATATTCCCCACAACCAACGGTCGGGGGTTCATACTCCCGACCTGCGGTTAGACTTCCCTATGCCTGGGGATATAACGGTTCACTTGTCAACCTCTAGTCTAAAAAATAAAACGATGCCGAAGTATGTAATGTGGGGCAGCTACTGCGAAGATGTTCTGGAAAAACGCGCCCCTTATCGACAAGCGCACCTAGATGGAATCAGCGCCCAAAAAGCAGCGGGTTTAGTGATTACCCTGGGTCCTACGCAAGATGTCACCAAAGTGTTTGGGATTTATGAAGCCCCAGATGAACAAACCGTCCGGGAGGCGATCGAGGGTGACCCTTATTGGAAAAATGGGATTTGGACCGAATACGAGGTCAAGGAATGGATCCAAGCATTTTAAAGGGACTCCCTGGGTCGTTACGGTGGCAAAACCCTTGGAAAAGTGATACCCCATGATGTAGAGGCGAGCAAGGGAATCGCCTCTACATCAGGGGTGGATTCTCAAAATTTGCGTAAGTCCTGCCTTCAAGGTGCGGGTTAACGCCCTCCCTGGGCAAGTCACAGGGAAGGGGACGCGAGGGGTTTGGGAACAAGGAGGGGGAAATCGAGTAAGTCTAGCGGGGGTTAACTCAATAGGATAGGAACGCTAAAATCCAAGTAGTATCCTAAATTAAGATGCGATCGTTAAAAATCCAGGTTGATTAAAACTCTTAAATTTCTGAACTGGAATATTACTATGCTTGTCTGCTCTAAATGCCATTTCGAGAACCCAAACTCTAACAAGTTTTGTCAAAAATGTGGGATGTCCCTCACCCATAAATCCTGTGGGCAATGTGGAACCCCGGTGCTTGCCAGTGATTTAAACTGCCATAATTGCGGTGCCATCACGGGGCAAATTTGGCTGGCGATCGTCGATCGCCAACGAGTACCTGAGAATGCCGAGGTTGCAGACGCGGTTGAGACTCCAGTGGTTGAGGAATCCGTATCTGTGGCAACCGGGCAGACGGCGGAAATGGCTGTGGCGTCCGTCTCGGCACCTCTGGAACCCGATATCCCACAAGAACCGGAAATAGAATCCGAGGCAGGGACAGAGGAAGAACTCCCCGAGGAGATCGCCTCTGAGACTTCCGAGGTTGATACCATCGCCAGTCTGTCGGAAGTGGTGGAACAAGTCCGGGAAAGTACAGAACCCTCGGAAACCCTGGGAGTTGAGGCGGATGTAGAAACCTCCGCAGTCGCCACCCTGGAGGAATCCTCCCTGGAGACAGAACCGGCAATAGAACAGACGGACCTGGATAGTCCTGAGACTGACCTATCTGAAGAACAATCCTCCAGGGTGGCATCGGCGGCAGCAGCATTAGAAATCCCCGAGGAACCCGACGAGATTCTGCCTGCCTGGTCCTTTTTAGACCAAGAGAAACGCTATCAACTGTTGGAGGATTTGGCCTTAAATCAACTCACCCAGGGGGAAATTGAGGTGAAGGTACTAGATTGCGTTCCCCTGCAACAATCGCCCCTCTTGGCTTTGAGTTCTCACCCTGTAGAAATCCCCGATCGCATGGATCATCCCACTCCCGCTTTGGCCCTGGCAATTCCGGCAATCGCCAAAGCATATCTGGCCCTCCACTCCCAATTTTATGCGATCGTTCCGGCGATCCATGATGCATGGCACTGGGGCGATCGCCGGGTCATCCTCTTAGAAGACCGTTCCACCCAACCATTCCTAATGGAATATGTTCAAACTAACCCCATCCTTCCCTCCCAAATCCTGCACTGGTTGCAGGAAGTGACGGAACTCTGGATCGGATTAGAACCCTGGCACTGTCAGCAAAGTTTACTAGAACCGCAAAATCTCCGTCTTGATGTAGAAGACCAAATTCTGTGTCTACAACGGTTATATCCTGATCTGCCCGATGCCACCCCCAGGTTCACCGCAGTGGGGCAGTTTTGGCAAACTCTCTTGAATTCGGCACAACTGACACCGGAGACAGAAGAGGATGAGAGTTCTGAATTACAACAGGTGGTGGCAGAATTACTTGAAGTCGAGTGGGACAGTGTAGAAGGACTGCGATCGCGCCTGCAAACCCTCCAATCTCAACTCCAACCGGCAACTCCCATCAGTTCCCCCCAATCTGACCCGATTTACCTCGGAGCAATCACCGATAACCTCGATATGGATGACAGTCCCACGATGGTCATGCCGATTCTGTTAGAAAACCTCGAAGCATCGGGACAGACGGATATTGGACGGCAACGTACCCATAACGAAGACGATTTTGGCATTGAAACCCTAGTCAAGCAGCGTCAGGGTGCTAGAGCGTTTTCTACCCACCACAAGGGGCTTTACATTCTTTGTGATGGCATGGGAGGACATGAAGGCGGGGAAATCGCTAGTGCTTTAGCGGTGGAAAAGTTGCGGGAATATTTCCATCAATATTGGCAGGATAGCTTACCGAATAAAGAGGTCATCTCCACCGGGGTTCTGTTTGCCAATCAGGGGATTTATGACCTGAACCAAGCCGAACAACGCGGGGGCAGTGGGCGCATGGGGACCACCCTGGTGATGGTGTTGGTTGAAGATCAGAATGTAGCCGTTGCTCATGTGGGAGATAGTCGGCTGTATCGCTTTACTCGCACTCGGGGATTGCAGCAAGTTACGGTGGATCATGAAGTGGGGCAACGGGAAATTCAGCGCGGTGTGGATCCCGAAACGGCCTACTTGCGTCCCGATGCCTACCAACTCACCCAGGCGCTGGGTCCTCGCAATGAGGATTTTGTTAGCCCCGAGGTGCAGTTTTTTAAGATAGAGGAAGATACTTTATTGATTCTGGCTTCTGATGGTCTGACGGATAATGATTTGTTAGAGACTCACTATTTGACTCATCTCGAACCCCTCCTAAATGCAGAAATGCCGTTAGAGCCTGGGGTTAAGGCGTTAATTGAGTTAGCGAATCAATATAACGGTCACGATAATATTACGGCGATCGCCGTTCGTGCTCTAGTCCGTGAACGATAAATCCCCGCGTACCGAAAGCCGGGGTTTGGGCTTTCGGTGCGCCTTTAGATTGTGCTTCGATCAGGTTTAAGGCTAAGTTTCAATGATGTTTCAAGGAGTTGCCGAAGTGGTTACTCTGGTTTTGGTAGACGACACGAATTCTCCGATTAAACAGTGGCGGTTTGACAATGCTGATGTGATTCGCATTGGCCGATCGCCTGAACAGAATGATCTAGTGCTTGATGATCCGGTCGTGTCTCGCCTGCATTTGGAGTTACATCTGACCCAGGATAGCACTCACGGCAAAGTCTGGCAGTTGATCAATTACGGGACCAATGGCTCGTTTGTCAATGGTCACCCGGTCCAGCAGTCGCGCCTCAGTAATGGGGCGCTGATTCAGTTAGCCCGAGGAGGTCCACTGTTAAAGTTTATCCTGGAAGCCCAGGCTTCCCCCTCTTCCCCCTCTCCCCCGGCTTCCCCGGTTTCCCCGGTTTCCCCGGTTTCCCCGGTTTGCACTCATGCCAATAATCCTCCCAATACCCTGTTCTGCATTCACTGCGGCGCGCCGATTCTGGTGGAACGGCAGATCCGAGAGTATCAAGTTTTGAAAACTTTGGGTCAAGGGGGAATGGGTACAACTTATCTGGCATTCGTTCCTCCCGAGGAAAATAACCCCCGTCCCAAAATGTTGGTGTTAAAGGAAATGAATGCGGATATGACCCGGATTCCTAAAGCTCGGGAATTATTTGAGCGGGAAGCACGGATCCTTAAGGGGTTGAATCATCCTGGGGTACCGCAGTTTTATGATTTTTTTGTGGATGAGGGCAAAAAATATCTGGCAATGGCGATGATCCACGGTCAGGATTTGGAACAGCGGGTTTATCAGCGCGGTCCGGTTGTGTTATCTCAGGCGATCGAGTGGATGATTCAAACTTGTGAGGTATTGGAGTATATTCATGCCCAAAGTCCGCCCATCGTTCACCGGGATATCAAACCGGCTAATTTGATGGTGCGGACGGTGGATAATCGAATTATCGTGCTGGATTTTGGCGCGGTTAAGGAAATTGGTACGCCCTTGGGTACTTGTATTGGCGCACCGGATTATACGGCACCGGAACAGAACCGAGGTGAGCCATTAACTCAGTCGGATCTTTATGCGATCGGTGCTACGTTGATTTTTTTACTCACTGGGGAGAGTCCTCAGAAGTTTTTTGAGCTTCGCGGTTCGGGCTATGGGTTTAACCTCAAAGGTGATCCGCGCATTACTTCGCAAGTCCGAGAGACGATTGAAAAGGCTACCGAATCCAAACCCAGCGATCGCTATCAAACCGCTGCACAACTCGCCCGGGCTTTATCCCAGTGTTTATAAATAGGGATATTCGGGAGAACAGATGAGCGAAAACCCTCAGATCTAGATGGGCTAAACGATCACAGATTAGGCGATCGCTCCTCTGTTTTTTTCCCGGTTATCCTGATTCTTAAGCTTCTACTCGTCTTCTTCCCAGGTTTCTACCGCTAGGAGGTGAACCACCGGATCTTTCATTGAAAAGCCAAATTCAAGTAATTCTTTTTTCCAGTACGCCCATTCATCTCCATAGAGAAAGGCGATTTTCCAGAGGCTATCTGTGGGCTTGAGGATTTTTGATTCTACTAACGATCGCACCTGACGCTGTAATTTATCCATCGAGTGACAAACCTGCTGGGTCATAATACCTCTTTAATTTTCCAAAAACTTCTAACAACATACAATTGCTTTCCAATCTTTTTACCATACTTCGCAAGGTTTTATTCGCCATCCTCGTAGAGTTGACGGTGGATTTTTGCTAGACGGCTCTGCCGTTCCAGCGCGAAGTTTGGGGTTTCCGCTTCCAGACCTCTTTAAAAAAGTGCCTGCATTTTTTACCATCAGTTTCAGCTAGTCAAGTTCGTTAGACCGTTGAGTCGGTTTGGCATCGGCCTTGACACACTTCCAGCCGAACAGGGTATATAATCCGGAGATTTGCACGGTTTGTGTAAACCACCTGAAGCTAAGGAAACGTTTTGAACCATTGGAAAGTCCTTTCTTTTTGCTCTGGCCGATATTCTAGGTGAATTGGGAGGAATGATCATCGGTTCTCGACTATCAAAAATGTCGATCCACGCTATCTTCGCTATCTGGACTGAGCGGCAGTTCCCAACTTCAAGCAGTTGAGTGCCGGTTCGGAAAAATCCTAGATTCGGTAATCGGTGGGAAAGCTACTTTATATCTTTTATCGTAGCACGCGGCTTTTGGCAAGTCTATTTTTTATTTTTTTTTCCGAATCGCCTAATTTCAGATTCCTGTGGGCCTTTAACCTAATTCCCGATTCCAGTGGTCCGGGCTATGAGCAAACCCCTAACCCTATCGGTTCCGCTTGCCCAGGATGGCGATCGCATCGAGCCGAGTCAGGCGGGAGGCCCTTGCTTCACACTCCGCAAGTCTCCACATTTTGGAAAAGATTAAACTTGTTGGGGCTACCTACCACCGTCAGCAGCGAGATCGGCTTCCTCCCGGATAACCAATCAATCTCCAGGGCGATCGCAGCGGAGCGAAGTCGAACTTCTTGATCCGTGAGTTCGCTTTGGCGCTTGCTATGGGTACGGAATTGGGTTTGATTTTTAGTGGAGAGTTTTTTCTCTACTAAAGTAGTTTATCACAAATTTTCCCAATTGTTTGGCTTTATTGGGGAGATGGGGAGATGGGGAGGATGGGGGACTCAAGCATTCGCCCTTTTTCTCTCCTCTGAGGGTAGGGCCTCAGAGGAGAGGGAGAATCCTCCACGTTTTTTGAGGGCGGGAGGGGACTGGAAGTAGATGCATCAAAAATTAGGCAGAACAAGGCTTTCGGCTTCCCCCTTCCCGGGAAATGGGTTGGGGGCTTGTCTCTTGAGCGGTCGAGGGCGATCGCTTATTTTTTCTCCGGTTGGAGGGATTTCAGGAGACTCTTGACATTTTCCCGGCTATAACCCACTTCTAGGGTCGGTTCTCCTTGCAAGAGGGTGTCAATTTGGGTTAAATAATCGACGATCCGACTTTCACTGCGAATCGTGCGTCGGAGGCGATCGCCTAGGGGCGTAATCATCTGAGAGAGTTGTTCCTGTTGAACCTGGGGCTTGGCCGACGATTGCACCAGAGCATGGCTGCGGAACAGCAAAAATTTTTCCGGCTTTTTGGTGTTAAAAACCTCGTGTAATTCATCAAAAATTTGACTCATCAAAGCGGTGGTTACATATTCCAACAAAACCGGCGGCAGGGAAAATAAGGCCCGGTCAGGGTCGGCTATTTTTTCAAGCAGCGATCGCCGTCCTAGAGAAGCCACCGCTTCTAATAATTCCTGCAACGGCACCGGCAATAACAGAGTCCGACGCAGATGCTCCAGGGATAAAGGTTGACGCTCGATCGCCAGCCAATAGAGAATTTCTTTTTCTAAGGTGGACAAGCGCTCGCACTGTTGGGCGAGCAATTCACCGATTTCCCCAAACACTAACGTGCCATGTTTCAGAAAGGCTGCAACTTGGCCCCCAAATAATTCTTGAATTGTCCGCGCCGCAATTTTCAGTTCTAAAGGATTCCCTCGATATAAATCACATAAATTGGCCCAGGCCGGTTCGGGAATCAATCCTTTATCTTTTAAAATTTGAGTAGATGCCTCTACATTTAACCCCGTCAATTGTAGAGAGCGAACGGGCAAATAATCCCCTTCTTGTAACGTGATTTCCTTGGGATTTTCCCAACTGGTCATCAGCACACAGCTCTTGTGGGGTTGGCAGGCGAGCCGTTTAAAAAAGTCTCCATACTCTTCATAACCGTCGCGATACTGTCCCGAGAGTTCACCCCCTTGTAACAGGGTTTCCACCCCATCCAGGATTAATAAACAGCGATGACGGCGACAATATTCCAGGAGTAGGGAGATTTTATCATGGAGTTCCGGGACGGAATTAGGCCCCTGATGAGGGTAGATCAATTTGAGTAGATTGTCCAGGAGGTCTCTCAGCGGTGGACCCTGATGCAAATTTCGCCAGAACACCGCATCAAATTGATCTTGGAGTTGGTGAGCCAGTTTGACGGAGAGTGCAGTTTTGCCCATCCCTGCCATCCCCAAAATGGACACCACCCGGCACTCTTGCTCTAAAATCCACTCTTCCAAGGTAGCGAGTTCGAGTTTTCGCCCATAAAAAATCGAACTATCCGGTGCCTCTCCCCAATCATAGATGGATTTAACACAACAGGCGGACCCATTCTGGAGTCCATGACTGTTCAAGGTTGTCCCGGTCTGATGGACCTGATACTCGCTGACCAGAATCTGTTGTAATTTGGCCATTTTACCGGGTCCAGCGCCCCCGATTTTAAATTTTTTGTACACTTCACCGAGTCGTTTGCGGACCGCTTCGGGTCGAATGCCCAGGTTAATGGCGATCGCGGCTATGGATTCACCATGCAGCGCATAAGATAAGACCTGAATTTCTGAGTCCGAAACGCCCCGTTCGACGGTTACCACTTTTAAAAAGTCTTGCGGAATCACAGCAGTTCTCTCACCCTTATGTAACGACGACTGTTGCCTTGGTCTTAGATGCAAATAAGTGAGCTTTTGTTCACTCCCAATTTTATCTCGCTTCAGTGAGAAAACAATAGAGTTGTGGAGAATTTGCCTCACTAAAATGAGTTAAGGACCCAGGGCCTTCGACTACACAGCCGTCCAGAGGGGGTGAAGTGGGGATTAATTCAGGGTGAAGTCCGGGTCTAGGGTTCCCCGGGGCAGGCGATTTTGGGTCCCCATCACCCAGCAGCGATCGCCACATCATCAGGCAAACCCAACCACCACCTCTTCATAGAGATAAGAGCGTTCCATTTCTAGTAATCTAGCGCTCCATTCCCGATCCACCTGCAAAGACTGGCCCATCAGCGCCCCTAAATCATAATGGCCCTGGAGTCGGCGTCCGATTAAAGCGCCACCGGGATTTAAGTAGTGCGTCATCTTGGCGATCGCACCCCCTAACTCATCAGGGGCCATCCCATCCCCAAAATTTGACATAGAAATCAAGTCAAATCCGCCCGATTGACCCAGTTCCACAACTTTTTCTAAAAACTGACCGCCATGCAATTTCAGACGCTGGGTACCCAGGGCCAAAATCGTCCCTTGAGCAAGATTTTGTAAATAAACCGGCACCCCTTTTAACCCCTCAGCGTAAGAGTTGGCAAACAGTTGGGTCATAAAATAATTTTCTTGGGGAGGCATCTTATTGAGGGCCACGGCCAACCTCTGAGCAAAATGCTCCCCAAACGAAAGTCCCTGCCACCCCTTCACCGGAATTTCTCCAAAAACCTTCACCAACTCCTCGGGAGTGAAAATCGACTCAACCCAATCTTGCCACCCGGGATGAGCAAGACTTTGGGTTGGATTTTGTAGCGGATCCAACCCTAAAGCCGAAAATTGGGCCGCTAACTGAGTCGTCAGGGTCTCAAATCGGCCTACCTGATTGATTCCCTGGGCAATCTGTTCGAGTCGCGCATCCCAGAAGGATAACGTCGCTTCCGGCAGATAGGGCCGCAATTCTTTGTAGAGGTCCAGTCGTTCCCGACTGTGAGTGGTGCGATCGCCCCCAATCAGCGCCATCTGGTCCAATAATGGTAAGTGCAACAATGCCTGACGGCGTAACTCCACTAAATGCAACTGCGCCGGATTACTATCCACCGCTTCAATTTGTCCCACCATTGGCGACGCCAACAAACTCAACGCCGTGCAACCCCCAGAGGCAACCACTAAAACTCGTAATAAATTTTCCTGGCATTCTCCCAACCTTTCCGCAACCGAAAGTTCAATGCGAGGATCTTCGGGAACCTGAGAAAAACTGATTTCAGAGGCAGTGGAATTTTCTAAGCGCTGCATGAGGGCTAAAATCCTAGACGATCAAGAATCACTTTAATTATTATTCCAGTCCCAGGCAGCTACGGGACCGTTTGTGACAGTTTGACAAGTGACTGACCCCGTGATTCTCCCCCTTAATTTATTCTCTATCCAGAGATAGATCCAAAATATGCCCACCGTCATACCGTGAAAAAATGACCCTTAAATGCGATTAGGGAACTTCACAAAATAAAATCCCCAAAACGTTCGTAGTGACTCCTTGATTGAGACCTCTTCAAGAAACCCCTGAAGGGGTTACTACGAACGTTTGGATGATTGATGTTGTTCAATCCCCTTAATTGAATATCATTCTAAGAAACCGCTACCACTTCCTTACCTTGGGTTTGCAGAATTAACCCATATTCCAATCCTTCCACCACCGCTTGATAAGAGGCTTCAATAATATTGGTAGAAACCCCAACCGTCGTCCAGCGTTGATGACCATTGCTCGATTCCACTAAAACCCGAGTTTTGGCCGAAGTTCCCGCTCCCCCATCCAGAATTCTCACCTTATAATCCGTGAGTTGGAAGTCAGCTAAAGCCGGATAAAAATTAACTAGCGCTTTCCGCAGGGCGGCATCTAAGGCTGAAACTGGACCATTGCCTTCAGCCGCTTCTAAAATATTTTTGCCATTCACTCCGACCTTAACCGTTGCCAGAACATTCGTCATTCCTTCGAGTTGTTCGCAATGGACGTGAAAGCCTTTAATTTCAAAAAACGTCTGGCGATCGCCTACTGCTTCATGCATTAACAATTCAAAACTCGCTTCCGCCGCCTCAAATTGATAGCCCTGATTTTCCAACTCTTTCAACTTCTCCAAAATCTGCCGACATTTTGGATCTTTTTTATTCAGGTCAATCCCAAAAGTCGCCGCCTTTGCCAAAATATTACTCATTCCCGCTTGGTCCGACACCACAATTCTGCGCTTATTGCCAATTAATTCCGGTTGTAGATGTTCATAAGTCAAGGGATTGCGCTGGACCGCAGAAACATGAATTCCCCCCTTATGAGCAAAGGCTGAAAGTCCAACAAAAGCGGCATGATCATCCGGGGCGAGATTGGCGACTTCGCTGATATATCGACTGGTTTCTGTGAGTTTCACCAAGTGACTCGGGTCGATGCAATCATAGCCCAATTTAAGCTGGAGATTAGGAATTAAAGAGCAAAGGTTGGCATTGCCGCAGCGTTCACCATAGCCATTAATTGTGCCTTGAACCATGCGAACTCCTTCGAGAACCGCAGTTAGGGCGTTGGCAACGGCAGTTTCTGCGTCATTGTGGGTATGAATGCCAAAATTGATGGGGATATCGGTATTTTGGCGGAGGGTTTGAATCACGGTGCTGGTGATTTGGCTGATTTCATGGGGTAGGGTGCCGCCATTGGTATCGCAGAAAACAATCCATTCCGCACCGGCGGCGATCGCTGTTTCTAGGGTTTTTAGCGCATAAGCGGGATTGTGTTTGTAACCATCAAACCAGTGTTCGGCATCATAAATCACCTGTCGTCCCTGACTCCGCAAAAACTCGATGGTATCGCGGATCATCTCCAGGTTTTCTTCCAGGGTGGTATTGAGTCCTTCAATCACATGAAGATCCCAGGATTTGCCAAAAATGGTCACCCAACGGGTCCCGGCAGAGAGAATCGGCTGTAACATGGGGTCCTCTGCTGCCGTTTTTCCCGGACGACGGGTGGAACAAAAAGCCACAGGTTCGGCGTTTTGTAGAGGTTCTTCTTTGAGTCTCCAGAAAAACTGCACATCCTTGGGATTGGCCCCAGGCCATCCGCCTTCGATAAATGGGACTCCCAGGCGATCGAGGCGGTGAGCAATTCGCAATTTATCCTCGATAGACAGAGACATCCCCTCGCGCTGAGAGCCATCTCTTAAGGTGGTGTCGTAGATCCAAATCCGGTTGGTGCTATCTGCGTTCATAGTTTTGGTCATTTGTCATTTGTCGTTAGTCATTGGACAGGGGAGATGGGGAGGATGTTTGTAGTAACGACTTCAGTCGTGATCCGGTGTTCGTAGTAACGACTTCAGTCGTTTCCGGTGTTCGTAGTAACGACTTCAGTCGTTCTCTTCATTTCGTAGTAACGACATCTTGCGCCATTCTCAACACCGGCGGGGGATAAATCCCCCGCCTAATAGCTCAAGTCGTCTAAAGACGACTGCAAGCCTGATACAGTGGTGTTTTCAGTCGGATTTATCCGACTTTAGCTGTTAGGCGGGGGATTTATCCCCCGCCGGGTGTCGCCACTGCTGCAAGATGTCAGTTTCAACCGACTTTAGCGGTTAGGCCGCCAATCGTTTTAACTCCCGCCGGGTGTTGCCTCACCAGGAGGGGCTTAAGCGCCTGTTTGGGAACTGGAGGATCCGGACAGGGGTGCGTTACTTGGCGTCCGCCAAGTAACGAGGTAACGACTGAAGTCGTTACTACGAACATCCTCCCGATCCTCCCCATCCTCCCCACTCTCCCCTTCTCCCCAAAAAGTGTAAAAATAGAGAGTGAAATGCTTTGAGTGAGTTGAGATGCCAAAAGTACAAGTGGCGGGAAAGACCTTACAGTGCGATCGCGGGGCTAATCTCCGGCAGGTTTTGTTAGACAATGGGATTGACCTGTACAATGGCAAGGCCAAATTGATTAATTGTCGGGGCCTGGGTAGTTGTGGCACTTGTGCGGTGGAGATTGAAGGAGAAATCTCGGCTCCCAATTGGCGAGACCGAACTCGGCGATCGCTCCCTCCTCATTCTCCCGCAAAAAATCTCCGATTAGCTTGTCAAACTCAAGTTTTAGGTGATGTAAAGTTGACAAAATATGACGGCTTCTGGGGACAAGGGGAAAATCCGGTCTGGACAGCAGAAGGTTAAGGCTGGAAGGGCATTGATTATTAAGAATTAATAATTTCAGCGCAGCTTTTTCTCAGATTGGCAAAGCATTCGTCTAAATTATATCCTGCTTTCTTCGGATTCATTAAACACCACGGAGTGCCATATCTGGTAAAAATTTAACCTAATCTTCACCGATTGCAACTTGACAAAAATCCGATTTTTATAAAAAAAATTACCCTAATTTTTTAATGAAGACATCAAGCGACATCATTATTATTGGCGGTGGCATTATCGGTCTATCCATTGCCATTGACCTGAAACTGCGCGGGGCATCGGTGACGGTTTGTGCGCGATCGCTGCAGGAGGGGGCAACCTATGCCGCAGCGGGAATGCTGGCCCCGCAAGCGGAGGCGATTCCCCCGGGACCCATGCTGGATTTGTGCTTGCGATCGCGATCGCTCTATCCGGACTGGATTAGCAAAATAGAGGACCTCAGCGGCGTCTCCACCGGCTATTGGCCCGGGGGTATCCTCGCCCCAGTTTATGAACCCGTCCCACCAGGGACCCCCGCCCCCACGGATTCAGAATTTCCCGCCACTTGGGTTGACAAATGTCACCTGGACCTGTACCAACCGGGTTTAGGTGAGGCAGTCCTGGGCGGGTGGTGGTATCCCGAAGATGGACAAGTGGATAATCGCGCCCTTGCCAATGCGTTATTAAAGGCTGCCCGAGAATTGGGAGTGGAGATTCGTGAGGGGGTCATCCTTGAGGGGATAATCCAGCGACAACAGCAGGCAGTCGCCTTGCGGACAAATCAGGGAGAATTACACGCCTCCCATTATGTCCTGGCAACGGGGGCCTGGAGTCATCAACTCCTGCCGATTCCGGTTCATCCTAAAAAAGGGCAGATGCTGTCGGTGCAAGTCCCGCAGAATTCCCCGGTGCCCCCTCTAACGCGGGTCTTATTTGGACCGGAAACCTACATTGTTCCGCGACGGGATGGCCGGATTATTATCGGTGCCACCAGTGAGGATGTGGGGTTTACTCCGGGTAACACTCCTGGGGGAATCCAACTCTTGTTAGAACGAGCGATGCGCCTCTATCCGGTTTTAGCGGATTATCCGATTAGTGAATGTTGGTGGGGATATCGACCGGCGACCCCGGATGAATGGCCGGTTCTGGGTCCGAGTGCGATCGCCCATTTAACCTTAGCCACAGGTCACTATCGCAACGGGATTTTACTCGCACCGATTACCGCTTCCCTGATTGCCGATTGTATTCTCCAGGAAAATACCGATCCCCTGCTGCCACACTTTAATAGTCAGCGATTTTTGACCTCTTATGCTCAACCGAACCCATCTACCATGACTAATTCTCTCACCTACGCCACTGCCAAACCCTCTGTCCCTTCTCCGGAATCTTTGTTACAGCAGTTAGATCAACCTGTAACCATTGCGGGGCGATCGTTCCAGTCGCGCTTGATGACGGGGACGGGTAGATATCGGTCAATGGAGGAAATGCAGCAAAGTATTATCGCCAGTGGTTGTGAAATCGTGACTGTGGCGGTGCGTCGGGTACAAACCAATGCACCGGGACATCAGGGATTAGCCGAGGCGATCGACTGGAGTAAAATCTGGATGTTGCCGAATACTGCCGGATGTCAAACCGCTGAGGAAGCGATTCGCGTGGCCCGATTGGGTCGAGAAATGGCTAAACTTTTGGGCCAAGAGGAGAATAATTTTGTCAAATTAGAGGTGATTCCCGACCCGAAATATCTGTTACCGGACCCGATCGGGACGTTGCAAGCGGCAGAACAATTAGTCAAAGAAGGCTTTGCGGTGTTGCCTTATATTAATGCTGACCCAATGTTAGCCAAACGCTTAGAAGAGGTGGGTTGTGCTACAGTGATGCCTTTGGGGTCACCGATTGGGTCCGGACAGGGAATTAGTACCGCTGCGAATATTGCGATTATTATTGAGAATGCTCAAGTGCCGGTGGTAGTGGATGCTGGGATTGGGGTCCCTTCCGAGGCCGCCCTGGCGATGGAGATGGGGGCGGATTTGGTCTTGATTAATAGTGCGATCGCCCTCGCCCAAAATCCCGCAGCAATGGCCAGAGCTATGGCCCAAGGAGTAGAAGCCGGTCGTCTGGCCTATCTCGCCGGTCGTATTCCCATCAAATCTGCCGCTAGTGCTAGTTCACCCCTGACCGGCACGATCGCCCCTTGATAGATTGAATTTCCCACCCTCTATCTGTAGCGTTACTCAAGACATAGACATCGGGTTTCTGGACCTTGCTTGCCAAACCATCAGAAATGTTGTCAAGAAACCCGGTTGTCTTCCCGTTCCTGTACCCAGGTTTTTGGATAGAAGACGGGGAACTGGGGAAAAATCCCTTAACGGATGATTACCCTAAAACAAGCAAATCGCTAGAGGCTCTAACCCATAGCGATTGACCTGTTAAAAGCTAGTTCACGATCACCCTAGCCGATCAATCTTTAGCAGGAGGTCGATTTGCGACGACGAGACAGGGAGAGTCCACCACCGA
Organism: Laspinema palackyanum D2c; assembly: GCF_025370875.1. Lineage (NCBI taxonomy): Bacteria > Bacillati > Cyanobacteriota > Cyanophyceae > Oscillatoriales > Laspinemataceae > Laspinema > Laspinema palackyanum. The sequence continues at coordinate 45,123 of NZ_JAMXFD010000026.1, read as the reverse complement.
CTACAGCCAAACCGAGCAGAGTAGCGGGTTCGGGAACTGGCTCGGGGTCAACTGTGCCACCGCCACTCGCGAAGTACAAGGAAGCATGAGATAAATCTTGGGGGTTGCCGTTTCGAGGGTTAAGAGAAACACCCAAGGTATCGAATACACCTGACCAGCTAGTGACTCCACCGAAATCAAAGTCTTTGAACAGATAGGAGCTAAAAGCAGTGCTGCTCTTGAGGTTCAAGATAAATGTAGCCTTGTTGAGAACTTCGGGTAGGGTAAAACTCCACTCGCCGTCCGTTGTTTCGGGTGCACTCAACCAGGAATCACCCTCATTTTTTGCAGCGAATGACCAAGTTTGAGTGGGGTTATAATGGTCGTTGAACAGAACACCACTATTCAAGTCATCGAGGAAGCTGCTGTTCGTGTCATTACCGGCAAAGGCTCCTTCACAAGCGGTATATGGGACACCTCCCAATGACACCTCATCTGTCTCTGTACAGCTTAACCCTGTGAGTGTCAATCCGGCAGATGCTGGGGCCACAGCAATCATGGAAACGAACCCTGTGGTGACTAAAGCAGAACCCAATACTGTAGAAAAATTAAGTTTCATCTGAGCAAACCCTCCTAGTGGTCCTTATGTATCTGAATCCGGCGTGAGATGGGGGGGGAAGTTCGTTTGTTATTGCCTGTTCCCCTTATGCTTTTTAGATTAACAACCCCTTGAGGACTTGTCTATACTCACTAGCCTAACTTTACCAAGGCTTTATAAAGATGATACCCGGTGTAAAGTTGCGTTGAAGCACTCTTCAAATGGGTTTGGGTTCAGACTGCCCCCATTGTTTCAAGAAGACCCACAATCAGAGCTGAGTCTCCATAGCCCAGGGTCGCTCTGGCATTCCTTCCTGATACTCAAAGGACTAAAGCAGCCTTAAACTTTCGGTCTACAGGTATCCCAATTACCGGAATCATACCTTATCCCTATAGGAATCACACCCTATCCCGGGTATCTAACTTTTTTTAACGGCAGCCGAGGCGGAAGATTTTCCATTCAGTGTTCTTGGCTAAAGGTCCCCGCTTTTTCCTGGGGTTCTGAATATTAAATAAGGCTACCTATAGCTTTTTTTTAGATAACTTTGCCTGATGAGCCGACGGAAATCAAGAGCCTACCTTTTATACATATTCGGGGTATTTTGTCAAGGGGTGTGAGGGGATTCTCTACTCCGATATGAACGGCGAGGCAATTTCCAACCCTTGATGGGACACTAAGCCAATGGTTAAGTAGAGAGGGTTCTTAAATTTGGCTTCGGGAATGGCAATACCTACGCTCTCTCTATCTATAACGATAAGGACCGGGCAGTGTTCCCAGAGGTCTGGGGGAGATGGGGAGGATGGGGGAGATGGGGAGGATGGGGAGGATGGGGAGGATGGGGAGGATGGGGAGGATGGGGGAAATTGTTCGTAGTAACGACTTCAGTCGTTCTCTTGTGTTCGTAGTAACGACTTCAGTCGTTCTCTTGTGTTCGTAGTAACGACTTCAGTCGTTTCCGCGTTACATGGCTTTTAGGCCATGTAACGCCCTCAACTGAGGCTCTACCTCCAGTCCCCAAGCAGGTAGGTGGTAGACTCTCCAATTGCTCGTGTGATGGCTTAATCCATGACACGAGCGCAACGACTGAAGTCGTTACTACGAACAATTTCCCCTATCCTCCCCATCCTCCCCATCCTCCCTCCAAGATTTGGTCGTTCATAAAATTGATGATGATCTCGGGATCAATCTTTGCCGCCATCTGATAGAGTAAAACTAGGTAGGTAGAAAGACTGAGGTTTTAACAAATGCCCTATAGTGAAGATGAAGGCGGATTGCTCAATAATTTTGCAAAAGAGCCGAAAATGTACACCGCCACCCCCCCAACGACCACGGAAAAACGGAACTACGCGGTCCAGGCGGTTTTGGGCCTTTTATTAGTCAGCGGTTTATTGGTCTTAACGGCCTTGATTTCTAACCTCAGCTAATTAGAACAGCCTTTTTAAACCTCTTTTATGAACTGGGGGAGACGACTGAAGTCGTCACTACGAACAAAGGGAAACGACTTCAGTTGTTTCTGAATGTTTGTAGTAACGACTTCAGTCGTTTCTTCTGGGAATTTGTCCGGACGATCGCCCAGGTGTTATCCCTCCTGAACCTTTGAGGAACTCCTGGAAAGAGTATCTGTTCACGCCGACTTTGCCTCTGGAGTTAAGTGTTCAGTCTACCCTCGGCAGAGTTTGTATCCTTATGCCCTGCACTCGTGATCCTGATACGATGATCGTAACGGATATTCTTCCCCTAACAGTTTTGGACGTTAATCGGCAAACCTACAAGCAGCTTAAACTGGCGCTGAGTCTGAATTTACGCCGTCAAATCTTTGTGGCGGTCTGTGATGACTTGCCTCTGCGAAACCGCTTGGCCAAAGGTTTAGCTGCGGATTTGAAAGCAGATTGTGAAAGCGGGGAAGTCCCGGAGAATGGCGGGGGGAAAACTCGCCAATCGGAATATCCTCGATTGGTCAGTTTGGAGTTAAATCTTCAGGACCCCAATCCAGTCGCCCAAATTGAGGCATGGATCACTCGTCATCCTCTACCGGATCCGCGATCGCCTTTGCCGGTGTTTCAGGTCCTAGGATTAGAAAAATTAACCAAGGCGACTCCTACGGTGCAATGGTCGTTTTTGGCGGATTTAGAGGCGAGTGAGGGCCGCTTGAGTGATCCCGGCGATCGCCTGTTTTCTTGTAGTATTTTACTCTGGGTCTCCCGTCCCTGGGGTCGAACCATTGCCCAATCTGCACCCCAATTTTGGCATTGTCGCACGGGACTCTTTGAGTTTGAGGGCGAACCCACCCCCGTGGCCCAGTCTCCAGAGTACAGTCAAACCACCATTGAAGCATCCCCCGTCATCCCCCGATTACCCCAGGAAAATCCCCCACCGCGACCATTACTCCCATTAGAACAATCCCACCGAGAGACAGAAGGCGACTACCGCCCCCTAAAAACCCCCACCCCCCTACTCACCGCCCCATCTCCCCCTTCTCCCCCCAAACCTCCAGCAAAGCTGGTGGAATTAGTCTGGGCCACAGTTAATGCACGAATCAGCGCCGATGTCAAGGCAGAAGTAGTGCCTTCTGGGTCCAATGCCCTCCCCCTCCAACTGTTGGAACAGGTGGAACATCTGCACTGTAGCGGGACCTCTCGGGGGGAACTGGCCCATGCTTATGTAAAATTGGGGTCGTTTTATCGGGATGGGTTATCCCAGGGAAGTAGTGGGAGTCAAAATGGGGCGACTGTCGCCCCGGAGTTGTTGCCGCAATATCTGACCCTAGCGATTCTGGCCTACGAAGAGGCGATCGCTTTGATGGAGAAGGATGCGCCGGAGTGGGGGGATTTGGCCAATGACTTGGGAAATTGTCACTGGATGCGATCGCGCTATCGATCGCAACCGCAGGAGAAACTACCGGACTTATTCAAGGCCGTTGAACTCTATCACCAGGGGTTGCAACATCTGGATGTCCAGGCCCAACCCTCCGTCTGGGCGCGGATTCAGAATAATTTAGGGGCAGTCTATAGCGAATTGGCCCGGTATCAAGACCGTCAGGAAAATTTACAGCGTTCCATCCTGGCCTACCAACAAGCCTTAGACTATCGCAAAGGGGAAGCCGGTGGGGATATGCGGCCTTATGCCGCGACTCAGAATAATTTGGGAACCGCCTATTGGAACTTGGCCCAACATCGGGATGCGGTGCAGAATTTAAAACAAGCGGTTTCGGCCTATAGTGAAGCGTTGCGTCATCACTCGCGATCGGAACAACCCTTAGAATATGGGATGATTCAAAATAATTTGGGGACAGCCTATTGGAATTTAGCGCAATATGAAAAACCCAAAGATTATCTGATGCTGGCGATCGCCGCTTATCAAATTGCGTTAATGTATCGGACAAAACAGACCGTTCCGGCGGCTCATGCTGCGACTCAAAATAATTTGGGAACCGCCTATTGGCATCTAGCCAATCACTCGCAATCGGAACCGGAACTGCGGGTGGAATTTTTAACTGAGGCGATCGCCGCCTACGATGCAGCCATTACCTTGGGACAAACCCTCTGTCACCAGGCCGGGAGTCAGTCTTCTCCCCAAAAAATACTAGCCTTTGACTTGATTGCCGCTCATACTAACGTGGGATTGGCTCATTATCAACTGGTGACCCAAACTAACGCCATTCCTGATGCCACCTGCCGCGCTCAACATCTCCATGCCGCCCTGGATCATTATATCCAAGGGGCGACTGCGACTCAAGACCAACCGGAACGCCATCAAAATGCCTGGGCCTATATTGTCCAAATTGTCCGCACCATTTATGCAGAATTTGGCATTGAGGGCCAAACTCGGGCATTATCGCGAGTCCCCGGTCCCCTGTTAAGCGAACTCATGCGCCGCTTGTAACCCAGTTTGGCTTATCTCTCTTTGAAGGTTGACAATTGTTAATAGCTAACAGGTTTAACAGACGGGAGAGACCGGAACCGAGGGGATACCTGTACAAGGAAAACCCCCAAGGTCATAATTCAAGAAGTGAACAATTAAAGCCAAGAATTGGGGAGATGACCCGGCGATTTTTGGAAAACAGAACAGGTATAAACTCAACTCGAAGGATGACCCAGAAGATTGCTATAATAATCACCAAAGAATAATGGGATTTTAATAAAGAAGAGGGGGTCAGAGCCAGCCAACGGGCAAACCCCCGCCAAAATCGGTCAAGCAATTGGGAAGCGAGCAAATTCTAAGGGCAGCGGAGGAGAACGCTAAAAAAAACGGATCCGACTGCTAACGAAAGCAACCGCTAGATTCAGATGAGCGACCCAGGCAAACCGATTTGAAAAAACAGTAAACAAAAGCACTAGGAATTTTTGGGCGTGAACAGTACCCCTATCTTGAAAAAATTTGAGTCAAACAACCTGTTTCCCTTTGCGTTAGATCGATTTCAGCATGAGGCGATCGCCGCCTTAGAAGCAGGCCGGTCCGTGGTGGTTTGTGCGCCCACGGGTTCAGGGAAAACCTTAATTGGAGAATACACCATCCACCGCGCCTTAAAACGGGGTGGACGAGTCTTTTACACCACCCCACTCAAAGCCCTCTCCAACCAAAAACTGCGCGACTTTCGGCAACAGTTTGGGGAAAACAACGTGGGACTACTCACCGGGGATATCTCCATCAACCGGGATGCAGCAGTCTTGGTGATGACCACGGAAATTTTTAGAAATATGCTCTATGGCACCTCCATTGGGGCCGTGGGGACTTCCTTGCATGGGGTTGAGGCGGTGGTTCTGGACGAATGCCACTACATGAACGATCGCCAACGGGGAACCGTCTGGGAAGAATCGATTATCTACTGTCCTCCAGAGATTCAGCTTGTGGCCCTCTCGGCCACTGTTGCCAATGCGGGACAGTTAACCGAGTGGATCTCCCAGGTACATGGGCCCACCCAGTTAATTTACTCCGACTATCGACCCGTTCCTCTGGAATATTACTTTTGCAGCGCCAAGGGATTATTTCCCCTGCTGAGTAAAGACCAGACAAAGATTAACCAGCGCCTGATTAAAACCCCAGGCAAAGGTAGAGGGTCCAGTCGAGACGAACCGGGGTTAATTGAGTTATTGACCCATTTGCACGAAAAGGATATGCTTCCGGCGATTTACTTCATCTTCAGTCGTCGGCGGTGTGATGATGCAGTAACCCAAGTGTCTGACCTGAGTCTGGTGACGCCGAAAGAAGCGGCCCAACTGCACAAACGAGTCCATGAATTTTTAGCCAAAAACCCAGAAGCGGAACGCACGGGACAACTGCAACCCCTGCTGCGGGGAATTGCGGCCCATCATGCCGGAATTCTGCCCGCTTGGAAAGGATTAGTCGAAGAACTCTTTCAGGCGGGTTTAATTAAAGTCGTGTTTGCTACAGAAACTCTGGCGGCGGGGATTAATATGCCTGCTAGAACCACAGTGATTTCCAGTCTGTCCAAGCGCACCGATGATGGACATCGACTCTTAAAAGCCTCTGAATTCCTGCAAATGTCCGGTCGCGCCGGTCGTCGAGGGATGGATGAACGGGGGTATGTGGTCACGGTTCAGACCCGGTTTGAAGGGGCAAAAGAAGCGTCTTACTTAGCCACTGTGGGACCGGACCCGTTGGTGAGTCAGTTTACTCCCACTTACGGGATGGTCTTAAATCTGCTGCAAACCCACACCTTAGAAGAAACCAAAGAACTGGTGGAATCGAGTTTTGGGCAGTATTTGGCAACCCTGCATCTGCAACCGAAACTGCAAGATATTTCCAAACAAACCCAGGAACTGGCAACCCTCAAAAAGCAGCTACAAGGGGTGGATGAGGACCTGTGCAAGGGATATCAGAAATTACGAGAGCGGATGAAGGTGGAACGGCAACTGCTCAAAACCCTGGAGGAGCAAGCTTTAGAATCCACTCGGACGATCGCCGCTCAAGCGCTGCCGATGGCTGAACCGGGACAACTGCTCAGTCTCAAAGGCCGTCATATTGTTACGAAAGAGCCTATTTTGGCAGTTTTGGTGGCAAAAGCGCCGGGACCGGGGAAATCGCCGATTTTGGTCTGTCTGAGTCAAAGCAATCGCTGGTATGTGGGGACCGGACTGGATGTGGTGGAATTGCATGAACCGCTACCGAAGTGGAATCAATTTGAATCCCCGTTACCCCCGGGAGAATTGGTCCTGAAACCGGGACAATCGCGCAAGGGGAATGAAGATACAGCGGCGATCGCTCAGTTGATTCCCAGTTCAGTGCCCACCTTTTATGCGCCAGAAGTGGCGGAACAGGAACGGCGAATTGCGGCCCTGGATGGTCAACTCAAGGACCATCCTCTCAATCAATATGGACATCCGGGCACCCTGGTTAAACATTTCAAACGCTATAAAAAGCTAGAAAGCGACCTATCTAAGGTTAAAAACAAGCTGGATAGCCATCTCACGGCGCACTGGGAAGAGTTTCTGGATTTGATTAATATTCTCCAACAGGTGGGATGTTTACGACAGTTGGAAACCCAAACCGATGGGGATGAAGATGCGATTGAAAATCTGACCTTTGAGGTGACTTCCTTAGGGGAAAGTGCGGCAGCGATTCGGGGAGATAACGAGTTATGGTTGGGATTGGCCCTGATGTCCGGCTGTTTAGAATGGTTAGAACCCCATCAGTTTGCTTGTGCTTGTGCCGCTTTGGTGACAGAGGTTTCCCGTCCGGATAACTGGACGAATTATAATCTGTCCCGAGAGGTGGATGGGGCGTTGTCGCAACTGCAAGGAGAACGACGGAAACTGTTTCAACTGCAACACCGGCATCGGGTGACCCTACCGATTTGGTTAGAACGACAATTAATTGCGATCGTTGAAGAATGGGCGCTGGGAGTGGAATGGACCGAACTCTGTGCGAATACGAGTTTGGATGAGGGGGATATTGTGCGAATGTTGCGCCGGACTTTGGATTTCTTGTCGCAGATTCCTTATGTTCCCCACATTTCTGAAGGGTTAAAGGTGAATGCCTATCGGGCGATTCAACTGATTAATCGCTTCCCAGTGAATGAGACGGTGGATTAAGCAATCGTCCGGTGAGTCGTGCCTGTTTTAAGTGGGTTTAATCCCTTGAAGCAATTGTAGGGTGGGCAGATGGGCAGAGCCCACCCAGATGAGGCTAAATCATCGGGAGATATGAATTAGTACAATTCCAGGCGATCGAGCAAAGTGCGATCGATAAACTGTTGAATAGTTTGGACTCCAGCCTGCCAGATTCGTTCAACCTTAGTGGGTCGAATAGAAGCTTCAGAGACCACTTACCACAGCAATTAGGCGGCGCTCTCGGTCTGCCGCAAACTCCACACAAGCTTTGATGTCTTCCTCAGTTAACTCTGGAAAATCATCTAAGATTTCTGCATGGGACATTCCTGCTGCCAACCAACCCAATACATCATACACGGTAATTCGCATTCGGCGAATCCCCGGCTTGCCCCCTCGTTTACCGGGTTCGAGGGTAATAATATTTCGGTAGCTCATAGCTAAGTCAAGTTTAGGGGTTTTGTTTAGTCTAGCTTAAAGCGTTTCCCCGAAACAGATGTTAGCATAGCCGGGAGCCGAAGGGCTATAGCCTGCCTACGCGGGCGTCGAGAGAAAATCGACGTTGTTGATGAGCCGTTTCGTTCGAGAGGATAGAGAAGGTGAAAGAATATACATTTAAACTGGATGATTCAATCAGCCAATTTGTTGAACAATTCCAAGACTATGGGTTTCAAGATTCGAGGGCGCTTGTTATGGCAGCCCTGCAACGATTCCAATCGGCTTTAGAATCCGCTAAATTACAGGAATCAGCCGCCCTTTATGCGGAAATCTATGAAGAAGAACCCGAGTTACAAGCACTAGCTGAAGCTGGGTTAGAAGAATGGCCGAAAGAATAAAACTCCATCGGGGTATAATTATTGATGTTAATCTTAACCCCACCCAAGGTTCAGAAACTGGAAAAATTAGACCTTGGATTGTAGTTACAAATAACACCTACAATGAGCGAGTACCCGTTATTCAAGTTGTCCCGATTACGGCATGGAGCGACAAAAAAGCTCGGATTATAACAAATGTTGAGATTTTGCCCTCGGCAGGGAATGGATTGATTAAACAATCTATTGCAGATTGCTTGCAAACCCGCCCGATTGATTATCGCTCTCGCTTGGTTGCCATTCGAGGTGAACTTGAACCTGAAGTTTTACTACAAATTGATAATGCTCTGAGAATTGTGTTTGCTTTGTAAAAAATAGGAATAAAGATGTAACAACATCGCTCGCTCATTTCGTTCAAAATTTGGCAAGTTTGTGACTGCCAAATTGCCTAATCTAAAACTATTTCGTTCCCCTATTAACCTAATGATTGCGATGCATCTGTGAAGTACAGATTGTAGGGGCGCAATGCTTGCGCCCGTAAGGGCGCAAGCATTGCGCCCCTACAAATACAGCTTTACGCCGCTCGTTTTTATAGATTTATCACTACCGTATTCCGTATAAAACATTAATATCAATTACCGCCTGCGACGACTGCGGGATCTTCCTCCACCCGTGCGAGAGGGGGTGCGAATGGAGGTGGAGTTCCGTTGCGGGGTGGGGACGTTCACTGCACCGGAATTCCTGGATCTTCTTGGGGGGACATAGTAATGAATTTCATTGCAGGGATTTCCCCAAGCGTCCCAGCATTCTTGATAGTCTTCCTGCTCGCTTTCATCGAGATTTGATGCCGTTGTTGCTTGCAAATAATCGATGATTTTTTGCGCTAATTGATGATTTTGGGTATCCCCTTGCTGCGAAAACAGTTGAGCGGCTTGCTGGAAGTCTGCCATCGCTGCGGAGGAGTTTTGTAGCGCATAGTGAGCGCCACCTCGTTCCAGATAGGCTTGAGCATAATTGGGCTGGTTTTGAATGGCGAGATTGTAGTCTTCTAGGGCTTTTTCCTCATTCCCGAGTTCATAATGAGATAAACCTCGGTTGTAGTAGGCTTCGGCTAAGTTAGAATTGAGTTGGATGGCTTTGTCGTACTGTTGAATGGCTTGGAGATTATTTCCAAGTTCTGAGTAAGCGATTCCCTGTCCGATATAGGCTTCCGGCTGGCTGGCATTGAGGGCGATCGCCTGCTTATAATATTGAATCGCTCGCTGGTAGTCTCGTTTACTGATTTCCGCAGCGCCTCGATTATTGAAGTCTACAGATTTTTGAGCAGTTGCCATTCGGTTGTTGATGTTGGCAAGATTAGTCCGATAGCTCGATAACTTTTGTTCTGCGGTTGAACTAACGATGGTATCCGGTGAAATGCTTTCTAATTGCCCGATCGCCTGTTGCCATTTCTCCCGTGCTTTTGCCCAAGTTTGCACCGGATGCGGCGGATTTTGAACCAGCACTGCCGCTTCCATTGCTAGAGTTTCGGCTAGTTTGAGGCGTTCTGTTGCGGTTAGGTCCAATTGTACCGTCGTTTGGAGCGATCGCATTTGGGGTAAATTAGCCTGGGCTTGTTGATAGTTGAATCCCGGTAAATTAGGAGTTTTTTCTAGGATAGCCGTTGCGGTTTGCAGGGTTTGGCGATGCTGTTTCAGGAGGTCAATATCTACGGTTTTTTGCGCTGTTTCTATGTCAGTGCCAATCGTGGTTGAGGTAGTGAGCGCCCATTGCTGGACCTTGAATGCGGCGATCGCACTTCCTGCCAGCGCCAATCCCAACAAGGCGATCGCGGCGATGAATGCTTTGGGTTTCCTCGAAGAGGGCGAGGCGGCTGGATTTGGTACCACTTGCGGGCGCTCGTCTGCCTCAGTGTGCGCCGATTCTACTGCCGGTGGCGGTGCGATCGCCTCCGGCAACTGCGCTAACTTTAAATCCATCTCCATCGCCTGACGCAACTGCTGCAACTCTAACTCAATCTCAAAATCCTTACCCTGTTGATCCATTTTTCCTACCGCCTGCTCGTTGGTCTATGGAACGCCTACCCGAATTTGGGATATCCTGATTTTACTGTGGTTGGGACTGACAAAATGCATCAGTTTTTGACTTGAGGGAGTTAAAGTAGGTCTTTAACAACCGGATTTGGTATTAACTCCCATTTCGAGGGAGTCGGATGCCTCGCTCATTGCGTTCAAACCTTGGCAAGTTCGTCACTGCCTAATTCCCTAACCCTAAACTATCCCGTTACCCTATTCGCCTAATGCTTGCAATCCCCTCCGTTTCCGTTGCTTATGCCCAGAATGGCAGTTCCACCCGCCTCAGTGAACTGGGGATGCGCCCCATGCAAGAAAGCGCTTACCAGAAACGGGGTGAACAATATTTGCTGATTAAATCTCCTCCTGCCTCTGGGAAAAGTCGGGCGCTGATGTTTATTGCTTTGGATAAGCTGGAAAACCAGAAGCTCAAACAAGCGATTATTGTGGTTCCAGAGAAGGCGATCGGGGCTAGTTTTCAAGATGAACCCTTGAGGCAGTTTGGCTTTTGGGCGGATTGGCACGTTGAACCCCGGTGGAACCTCTGCAATGCACCGGGGACCGATGGCGGTAAAGTGGAGGCGGTGAAAACCTTTCTCGAAAGTGAGTCTAAAGTGCTGGTTTGCACCCATGCTACGTTCCGATTTGCGGTGGATAAATTTGGGGTGGAAATGTTGGACGATCGCCTGATTGCTGTAGATGAATTTCACCACGTTTCCTCGAACCCAGACAACAAGCTGGGGGACCATATCCGCCAACTTATGACTCGCGATAAAACTCATATTGTCGCGATGACGGGTTCTTATTTTAGGGGCGATGCGGAAGCGGTCCTACATCCTGAAGATGAATCCAAGTTTCAAACCGTTACCTATACCTATTATCAACAACTTAACGGCTATCAATATCTGAAGCAACTGGATATTGGTTACTATTTTTACTCGGGGAACTATACTGATGAAATCATGGAGGTACTTAATCCCAACGAGAAAACTATCCTGCATATTCCAAATGTTAATTCCCGGGAGAGTACCAAGGACAAAATCCGCGAAGTGGAACATATCATTGAGGCCCTGGGGGAATGGCAGGGCACTGATCCAAAAACCGGATTTCAACGGGTAAAAACCGCCGAGGGCAAGATTCTGAAGGTTGCCGATTTGGTGGATGATGACCCCAGCAAGCGGGATAAAGTCGCTGCTGCTCTCAAAGACCCTACTCAGAAAAATAACCGCGATTGGGTGGATATTATTATTGCCCTGGGGATGGCTAAAGAAGGTTTTGATTGGATTTGGTGCGAACACGCTTTAACCATCGGGTATCGCTCTAGTTTGACCGAAATTGTGCAGATTATTGGGCGGGCGACTCGGGATGCACCGGGTAAAACCCGCGCCCGGTTTACGAACCTGATTGCGGAACCGGATGCCAGCGAAATGATGGTGACTGAGGCGGTGAATGATACGATTAAGGCGATCGCCGCTAGTCTGCTGATGGAACAGGTCCTCGCGCCGCGCTTTGAGTTCAAACCCAAGCGCCCGGAGAATCAACCCACTCCCGGCTTTGACTATGGGGATAATGGCTACGATCCGAATCGCTGCAATCTGGGCGTGAATCCTGAAACCGGGGAAATTCAGCTCGAAATTAAGGGGTTAACTGTGCCGAAAAGCCCGGAAGCCGATCGCATCTGTCGGGAGGATTTAACCGAACTGGTGACGGCTTTTGTGCAAGATAAACAGACGATTGAGCGGGGTTTGTTTGATGAGGAGTTGGTGCCCGAGGAACTGACTCAAGTGCGGATGGGAAAAATTATTAAAGAGAAATTCCCCAACCTGGATGAAGGCGATCGCGAAGCGGTCCGGCAACACGCGATCGCCGCTCTCAATTTGGTTCAACAAGCTAAGAAAACGAGCAACGAAGGGGACGGGATAGCGGCGAAAAACACCGCCCTGATTGATGGGGTGCGCCAGTTTGCCCTATCGGTAACCGATTTAGATATTGATTTGATTGACCGGATTAATCCGTTTGGGGAAGCTTATGCGATTCTGGCTAAATCCATGAGTGAAGAACGGTTAAAACTGGTAGCAGAGGCGATCGCCGCCAAGCGAATCAATCTCACCCTGGAAGAAGCACGAGAGTTAGCAAAACGGGCGGTGCGGTTCAAACAGGAAAAAGGCCGGTTGCCGTCCCTCACTGCCGTCGATGTTTGGGAAAAACGGATGGCGGAAGGGGTTGCCTTCCTACAACGGAAAGCGAAAGAAGAAAACAATGGCTAATATTCAGTTGTCCGCAAATATCATCAGGAGGTGACAGATGACTCTCTCCCTAGAAAAATCCACCCCAGCCAACTCCATCCTCCAGCGCCATAACGCCACCTGGCAAGACTATGTAGCCATCCGGGATGACGAGGCTATAGACTGGCGAAAAATCTCATTTTATCAAGGATGGTTGTGGGTAGATAGGGGTACAGAAGGACCAAATCACGCTTCTTTCAGTGATTTGATGACCATGATTTTCTTTGTTTGGGTATTCCTGCACCCTGAGTTTGTCTTGCAATCTTATGGACGTTGTGTCATTGAACGCCCCGATACCCACGCCTGTGCGCCAGATTTAGTGCTGTACAAGGGCGATAATATTCCGAAGTGGCAACCCGGTGAACCGCCTTGGATTGAGTTGAGTCGCCACCGTTTGCCCGATTTGGTGGGGGAAATTGCGGATACCACTCTCAGTCTGGATCTGGATGAACAAAAGCAACTCTACGCCAGCTTAGGGATTCCTGAATATTGGGTCGTTGATGTGAAAGGACAGCGGATTTTTGCCTTTGGGTTGACGGAATTGGGGCATTATGAAAGGATTGAGCAGTCTCAGGTGTTGACGGGTTTAGCGATCGCCCTCCTAGAACAAACCCTAGAACGACTCACCACCGAAACCAACACCGCTGCCGCCAGTTGGTTAATCCAACAGTTACAAAATCCGCCACAACCACAGGAGGGGATGGGTGAGTCTGAACAGGAGGAGAACAGAAATGCCTAAGTCTACACCGAACAAATCTACCACTGATGAAGATTTAGCACTGCTGGCTGAATTGGGGTTGGATATCACCCCGGAAGCACCCAGCCAACATTCTCCTAGAGAAGAGCGGATTATTGCAGGTTTTGAGGAAATTGAGCGGTTTGTCGCGGAAAAAGGCCGATTGCCTCAACATGGAGAAGATGGCGATATTTTTGAGCGTCTCTATGCGGTGCGACTTGATCGCCTGCGGGAATCGGCAGAATGTCGCGCCCTCTTGGAAACTCTGGACTCCCGAGGGCTTTTAAAGGCGGAAAATGATGCCGGTTTTACCCTAGAACCTGATCTAGAACCGGACCAGATTGATGCGGCGCTGCTGGCTGAATTGGGGGTTGATGCTGAGTCTGGGAATGAGATTACTCAGCTTACTCATGTGCGATCGCGTCAAGAAATCAAAGCAGCAGAGGAAGTTGCCCAGCGGTTTCCTTGCGAGGATTTTGATGAATTTAAAGCCATGTTTGCAGAAGTTGCCCGTCAGTTAAAGACTGGGGAACGGCAAACGGTGAAATATCAGGATAATGCCACGATTAATCCCGGGGATTTGTTCATTTTGGATGGACAAAAAGTTTTAGTGGCTGAGATGGGAGAGATGTTTATCAGTGAGTATGGGCTTAAAAATTGCCGGATGCGGGTGATTTATGACAATGGCACTGAGAGCAATCCTCTGTTTCGCTCCTTCCAGCGCGCTTTAAATAAAGATAAAACGAGCCGTCGCATCACTAAGCTGGATTTAGGTCCGTTATTTTCGTTTCAATCTGAACCCGAAGTTGAGGCAGAACAGGAATTAGCCACGGGCTATATTTATGTGTTGCGGAGTCAGGCGGATCATCCTTTCATTGCTCAGAATCGCTCTGTGATTCATAAAATTGGCGTGACGGGAGGGGATGTTAAAAAGCGAGTTGCTAACGCGAAGACTGACCCAACCTATTTGTTAGCTGATGTAGAAATTGTGGCTACTTTTAAATTAGAAAATATTAACCGGAAAAAACTGGAGGCGCTCCTTCAGAAGTTTTTCGCCAGCGCTCGATTGGATTTGGAATTGCGCGATCGCTTTGATACGCCAGTCAAGCCTAGGGAGTGGTTTATCGTGCCTTTGGCAGCCATTGAGGAGGCGATTAACAAAATCCAGGACGGTACCATTGAGCAATTCCGCTATGATCGGGAAACCGCCAGTTTGACGAGAGTCTGATCATCAACTTGAGCCAGAAGGAGCAATAAGAATGACCAGATGGCACAATTCACGAGTATTCTTCTCTCGAATAAGTGGCCTCTCATAGGTTCCCCCACGGACATTTCTCAAGGGGTTTTGTGAACAGGTCAAGTTTAATATTTTAACTCACCCACCGAGTGAACTTCAATGATTACAGAAATAGAGTTAAAAGATTTTAAAAGTTATAAATCGGCGACATTGCACTTAGGGCGGCTCACGGTCTTGATTGGGGCCAATGCTTCGGGAAAAAGTAATGTCATTGAAGCCTTACGGCTTTTATCTCGACTTGCTACGGGGGAACGGCTGGGATTGCTCAGAAATCCTCAACAAAAAGGAGAGACTTTCTTTCGCGGCAATGTCGAACATTTGGGATACCGAGGGAAACATACATTTCAACTGGCTTGCTTGACCAATCATCCCGATTGGGAACGGTTTGAGATTCAACTTGGACTTAGTTCAGACACCCATTTGCAGGTCACTCAAGAACGGATTATTAGTTCAGATTCTAAGGTTCCCTTGTATGAAATTACCAGTGAACCGCAAGGGGCAGGTAGTGATATTTTTGTGACTTATAATAATTTTGCGAGAGGCGGTAAAAAACCGAGTCTGGTTTGTAGTAGTCATCTAGCGGTTTTTACCCAACTTTTAAGTGCGATTCGATTTCGACCGGAAAATATCAAAAGTCGAGAAATTATCCCCGAGGTTTGCGAAACTTATGTCCGTTGGTTGAGTGGAATTGTGTTTTTAGAGCCGGAACCGAGTTTGATGAGAGAATATGGGCACAAAACGGATCAGGTTTTGCGAGAGAAAGGGCAAAATTTATCTGGAGTTATTTATAATTTATGCCAATCTCCAACTTCTAAGCAGGTGGTGTTGGATTTTGTTCGGAGTCTCCCCGAACAGAATATTGAGGATATTAGTTTCCTGGAAACACCTCGGGATGAGGTGATGTTAGAACTCACTGAAACCTTTGGAGGCGTGGCGACTCCTTATGATGCAGCACGACTTTCTGATGGAACTCTGCGAGTTTTATCCATTGCAGCGGTATTACTTTCTGCACCGGAAGAAAGTTTGGTGGTCATTGAAGAAATCGATAATGGTGTACACCCCAGTCGGGCGAGTGCTTTAATGTCTCGGATGGCTGAACTTGCGCGACAACGTAACCTCCGTATTCTTATTAGTAGTCATAATCCAGCTTTATTAGATGCTCTTCCTGATGAAGCAATTCCTGAAACTGAATTGTGTTATCGCAGTCCGGATGATGGGTCAAGTCAGTTAATTCGGTTGCAAGATATTCCGGATTACCCGGAACTCATTGCTCAAGGTTCAGTGGGTCATTTAATGACTCGCGGGCTGTTAGAACGGTTTGTAAAGCAGCATCCAGGCGCTGAGATAAAAAAACAGCAGGCTTTAGACTGGTTGACTTCCCTGAATTCGAGGGTAGAGGTTCAGTGATGGCGGATGTTGCGATTGTCGATACGTCGGTTTTCTGTAATGTCCTGAATATTCCTAAATTGAATGATGAGCGAGAGAAAATCATAGAAGAACTCAGGCAATTTTTGGAAAAAGGAACTAATTTGCTGTTACCTATGGCTGTGGTTTATGAAACTGGAAATCATATCGCTCATATCAGTAAGGGTAATTTGCGCCGACAATGTGCCCAGTTTTTTGTCGAGCAAGTTGAACAGGCGATCGCCGGGGAAACCCCTTGGACGGTGATGCAGGTTCCCACATTGGATGAAGTGAAACTCTGGTTGACGGGTTTTCCAGATTCAGCAACCGAAGGGAAGGGAATGGCAGATCTATCCATTGTCCAGGAATGGGAAAAATCGAGGCGCTTATTTCCCAATCGTCGGGTGTTTATTTGGTCTTTAGATACTCACCTTCAGGGATATGATTCCCATCCTTAAGCGGTTTAAGAGGAAGGCAGCAATAGAACCGACAATGCGATCGCGAAAGTTTTTGCCCGCAATTGTATGATGGTGAAGCCACCGAACCGCTATGTGGGCAATGCCCACCCTACTCCTTCGGTTTTTGGGAATATTATTATGCCTCCCTGGTTGCTCTATTTTAGTCTACCGCATAATCGCTCATTTTTCGCATAAAAGGCGGATAAAATCCCAGCACAATATCTTGTTTGGGGACACCCAAATTGACTAAATCTTCCGCAACATCATGCTCGGTTGAATTGCAAAAAATCCAAAATTTCTCATTGCGGATATCTAAATGGATGACACTCTGATGAATCCAGCGCTGATGGTGCCAACCGAAATGGACTATTTGATAATGATTTCGTTGGGTATCAAAAATAGTTTCAACCTCAATCTCACCATAAGCTGGCTTACTTTTGGCATACTTCATCAACAATTGTTGCACAATTTGTTGGTAAGTTTTTAATTTATCGGTCACTCCTTCCATAGCAAAATTCGCTCCAATTCAATATCGTAAACCATGAGTTTTACGGAATTTTCTTGCAGCATTGATGCTGGAAATTCCCTCTGAAAGAATGTGTGATAGACTAGATTTGGGATAGCCAGATAGAGAATGCGATCGGGGTCTTCACGGCGTAAAGCAGCCCGATAGTTAATAAACTGCCCCAAGGCGGTATGAAACTCTGAAATTGCCGATGCCCTCGCCAAAAAACTTTTGACTTCCACCGCAATTTTATCATGTCCGCGCTCTGCTGCTAGTAGTCGTTCTGCCCCTAAGTCAATCTCCATATCTACCCCACCGACTTTAATCTCAAGGGGATCGTGGGTGACAGTCCACCCATCTGATTCGAGAGCCTTCTTAACCACTTGATGAAAACGATCCTTAGCCATAATAGACGATCGCCTAAACCCGATTCTATCCAAACTTATCATACAAAGCTATCATCGCGATCGCCCCGTAGGCACTTACCCACCTTCTCCTTTAACAACCGAATAGAATAGTATGATGGTGAAGCCACCGAACCGCTATGTGGGCAATGCCCACCCTACTAGATCGAGGTGGCACTCCTGAAGACCCAACTCATGCTAAAATTAGTTAAAAAAATTTGGGTAGGCTGTCTATGAGATTTATTAACCCCAAAACTGACTACGCTTTTAAAAAAATCTTTGGTTCGGCACAAAGCAAGAACATCTTAATCAGTTTTCTCAATGCTTTGGTCTATGATGGCAATTCGACTATTCAAGATTTGGAAATCATTAATCCTAATTTGCCTCCTCAACTGGAAGGGTTAAAAGATACCTATTTGGATGTTAAAGCCCAGCTTAATGATGGCACATTTGTGATTGTTGAGATGCAGGTTTTGAATGTGCAATCTTTTGGGAAGCGGGTGTTGTTTAATGCGGCTAAAACCTATGCGTTTCAACTGCAACGGGGACAAGGGTATCGATTCCTGAAGCCGGTGATTGCTTTGACTTTAACGGATTTTGAGATGTTTCCGGGACAGAATCAATTGATTTCCCGTTTTGTCTATCGCGAGAAGTCTGAAGGCTGGCATTACCCTGAGAATGAGATGGAGTTAGTTTTTGTTGAATTACCGAAGTTTACCAAAGAACTGGATGAGCTGGAAACCCTGACGGACAAATGGATTTATTTTATGAAGTTTGCCCGATCGCTCACTTCGATTCCGGACAATATGGATGATATCGCCGAACTCAATCAAGCTTTTGAAATTGCCAATCAAGCGGGATTAACCCTAGAAGAATTAGAAGAGGTGGAACGGCGGGAAATGTTTATTTATGACCAACAGGGTGCGATCGCTTTGGGACTCGAACAAGGACTGGAACAAGGACTCCAGCAAGGACTCGAACAAGGACTCGAACAAGGACTCGAACAAGGAAAACGTGACGTGGCGCGCAACTTATTGGGTCAACTGAATGATGAGGCGATCGCCCAAGCTACTGGATTGAGTTTCGAGGAAATTGCCGCCTTACGCCAAGAAATGAATGATTAGACAGGGGTGCAAAATTCCCAAAAGCCGATTGGCGTTTTTAAGGCGGTTTGGGGCGATCGACACCGGATCAAAGCATTCTTGTTTATTCACCCATTTGAGATATAATCACAGTCTTTTTTACTTGTCATTATGAATGCAGTTGAAATCGAAGAAGCCGTTTCCCAGTTAGCCGAAGCCCCTTTTGACCCGGAAGGGTTTCCGTTTGCTTTCCTGGAAGCGTTTGGGAACAAGGCGACGACAATCAAGCGGCTGAAAAGCGGTAATTTCAATCCATCGGATTTACCCGGGGGGGTGCTTCAGCGCAATAATATCCATTTGCAGGTTTGTCCAGAAGGGGAAGTGACTGCCACCTTGACAGCATTGCGTGAGAGTCCCGCTACGACTCGCTACAAGGTTAAGTTTATCCTGGCAACCGATGGCAAAAGTTTTGAGGCGGAAAATTTGGCGGATGGGGAAACCGTTGCCTGTGATTACCCAGAGTTTGCGGACCATTTTGGGTTTTTCTTGCCTTTGGCGGGGATTACCACGGTGCGGCAAATCCGGGAAAATGCCTTTGATATCAAGGCAACGGGTCGTCTGAATCGGCTTTATATGGAGTTACTCAAGCAGAATCCGGACTGGGATCGGGCGGAACACCGTGAGATGTTTAACCATTTCATGGCGCGGCTGATTTTCTGTTTTTTTGCTGAGGATACGAATATTTTCCATAGTGAGGGGTTGTTTACGGCGACTATTACCCAGATGAGTGCGCCGGATGCTTCTAATACCCATGAGGTGATTTCGGAGGTGTTTCGGGCGATGAACACTCCCCTGAAGAAGCGAGAGGAGGCAGGGATTCGCAATTGGGCGGATCGGTTTCCTTATGTGAATGGGGGGCTGTTTTCTGGGAGTCTGGAGGTGCCGCGTTTTAGCAAGATTGCGCGATCGTATCTGCTTCATGTGGGTAATTTGGACTGGAAGCGGATTAATCCTGATATTTTTGGGTCGATGATTCAGGCGGTGGCGGATGAGGAGGAACGCGGCGCTTTGGGGATGCACTATACCAGTGTGCCGAATATCCTCAAAGTGCTGAATCCGTTGTTTTTGGATGATTTACGGGAGCAATTAGAAGCAGCGGGAACTCATCCTCGGAAGTTGCAGAATTTGCGGGAACGGATGGCCAGAATTCGGGTGTTTGATCCGGCTTGTGGATCGGGGAATTTTTTGGTGATTGCCTATAAGGAGATGCGGAAAATTGAGGCAAAAATTAATGAGTTGCTGGGTGAACTAACTCGCCCTTCTGAGATTCCTTTAACCAATTTTCGGGGGATTGAGATTCGTCATTTTGCCACGGAGATTGCGCGGTTGGCGTTGATTATTGCGGAGTTTCAATGTGATGTGTTGTATCGGGGGCCGCAGTTGGCTTTGTTGGAGTTTTTGCCGCTAAAAGCTGACAATTGGATTACTTGTGGGAATGCCTTGCGGTTGGATTGGTTGAGTCTTTGTCCGCCTACGGGTAAGGGGGTCACGGTGCAGCGTGAGGATTTGGATTTGTGGGGGGAAATGCGAGATGAGGCGGAAATTGAGTTTGAGAATGAGGGCGGGGAGACTTATATTTGTGGGAATCCGCCTTATAAAGGGAGCCAGTGGCAAACCACGGAACAAAAAGAAGACTTGCAGCATATCTTCGAGGCACGGACTAAAAATTGGGGTTCTCTCGACTATGTTTCAGGTTGGTTCATAAAGGCAGCGGACTACGGAACTCACACAAACTCCGCAGCAGCATTCGTATCGACCAATTCAATTTGCCAGGGACGACAGGTGGAGACTCTCTGGCCGCTTATTTTTGATACAAAGCATGAGATTATATTTGCCCACACGAGCTTCAAATGGGCAAATCTGGCCAGTCACAACGCTGGCGTGACCGTAGTAATTGTTGGAATTACAGCTACTCCTGTAAAAATACGAAAACTATTTTCTACCGATGATTACGGATGTGTGACTATCAAGGAAGCCATCAACATTAATGCTTATTTAGCAGCGGCAGCTAATATCGTTGTCAAGAAAGCAAATGAGCCTTTGTCTAGCATAGGAGAAATGTATTTTGGCAATATGGCAAATGATGGAGGGTTCCTTATTCTCAGCGCATCGGAAGCTAAACAAGCCACGAATCAGTTTGGTGTAGATTTGTCATATATTCGGCCCTTTTTGGGTTCTCAAGAGTTTATTCGGGGTCTTGAGCGGCGGTGTATTTGGGTGCTAGATTCAGATCAATCAAAAGCAACTCAAAATGAGTGGTTAAATGAACGTTTTAAATCTGTTAAACAACAGCGTTTTAAATCAAATCGAGCAACTACAAAGCAATTAGCCACAATTCCATTCAGGTTTGGTGAAGTTCGTCAAATTGGAACTGAAACGGTGCTGATTGTACCAAGTGTTTCATCCGAAAGCCGCGAATATTTACCTGTAGGATATTGTCCTTCCGGAACTATTGTTAGCAATCTCGCTTTTGCATTATTTGATGCCCCCCTCTGGAACATGGCGCTGATTGCCTCCCGTCTTCACCTCGTCTGGATTGCCACCGTCTGTGGCAAGCTCAAAACCGATTTTCGCTACTCCAATACTCTCGGCTGGAATACCTTTCCTGTCCCCACTCTCACCGAACAAAACAAAATCGACCTCACCCGTTGCGCGGAGGAGATTTTGTTAGCGCGAGAGCATTATTTCCCCGCTACTATTGCAGATATGTACGATCGCGATCGCATGGATAGCGAATTCCCCCTAGTCCGGGAGGCACACGATCGCAATGACGAAATCCTCGAACGCATCTACATCGGTCGCCGCTTCAAAAACGACACGGAACGTCTAGAAAAACTGTTTGAAATGTACAGTAAAATGACCACTCAGCAAAAGCCTGGGAAAAAGTCTGCTCAAGGGAAAAAGGCTAAATAAAGAGAAGAGATTTCCCTTGTTTTAGGGCAATAATGCTCCGGCTTTGGCTTTCAGTAACTTTTTCTTCATTATATTCTCCCCTAACTGTATAAAATAGCGATGTGAGTGGCGATCGCAGATGTTGGGTGAGTGAGGATGATTTAGATCGTCCTTTGTATCGGTGAACGGTTCTATCACGGATCTGTCCAGGTGGGGCGATCGCCACTGTAGGATAAAAAGATGAGGATACGGTCATCAATTCCCGACAGAACCGCCCCTGATCCAAGGCCCTTGAGTGCTTGATAGTCTGAATTATGAACGCAGTTGAAATCGAAGAAGCCGTTTCCCAGTTAGCCGAAGCCCCTTTTGACCCGGAAGCGTTCCCCTTTGCTTTCCTGGAAGCCTTTGGGAACAAGGCGACGACTATCAAGCGGCTGAAAAGCAGTAACTTCAATCCATCGGATTTACCCGGTGGGGTGCTTCAGCGCAATACTATCCATTTGCAGGTTTGTCCAGAAGGGGAAGTTACCGCCACCCTCACCGCTTTGCGTGAGAGTTCCGCTACAACTCGCTACAAGGTTAAGTTTATCCTGGCAACGGATGGCAAAAGTTTTGAGGCGGAAAATTTGGTCGATGGTGAGACAGTTGCTTGCAACTACCCCAATTTTTCCGACCATTTCGGCTTTTTCTTGCCCTTGGCAGGGATTACCACAGTGCGGCAAATCCGGGAAAATGCGGTTGATATCAAGGCAACGGGTCGTCTGAATCGGCTATATATGGAGTTACTCAAGCAGAATCCCGACTGGGATAAAGCGGAACACCGGGAGAGGTTTAACCATTTCATGGCGCGGCTGATTTTCTGTTTCTTTGCTGAGGATACCCATATTTTCCATAGTGAGGGGTTGTTTACGGCGACTATTACCCAGATGAGTGCCCCCGATGCTTCTAATACCCATGAGGTGCTCTCGGAAGTGTTTCGGGCGATGAATACTCCTTTAAAGGACCGAAAGGCAGCGGGGATTTGCAGTTGGGCGGATCGGTTTCCTTATGTGAATGGAGGGCTGTTTGGCCCTCATCCCCTAACCCCTTCTCCCAAGACGGGAGAAGGGGGACAAGAAGGTATATCTCCCCTCTCCCACCCGGGGAGAGGGGTCGGGGGTGAGGGTCTTGTGCCGCGTTTTAACAAAATTGCCCGTTCTTATTTGCTTCATGTGGGAAATCTGGACTGGAAAAAGATTAATCCCGATATTTTCGGGTCGATGATTCAAGCGGTGGCGGATGAGGAGGAACGCGGCGCTTTGGGGATGCACTATACCAGTGTGCCGAATATTCTCAAAGTGCTGAATCCGTTGTTTTTGGATGATTTACGGAGTCAGTTGGAAGAGGCGGGGGAGAATCGCCGCAAATTGTTGAATTTACGGCAACGGATAGCGCGAATTCGGGTGTTTGACCCGGCTTGTGGGTCGGGGAATTTTCTGGTGATTGCGTATAAGGAAATGCGGAAAATTGAGGCAGAAATTAACCGTCGTCGGGAAGATGTGGAACACCGTTCTGAGATTCCTTTAACCAATTTTCGGGGGATAGAAATTCGCCATTTTGCGGCAGAGGTGGCGCGGTTGGCGTTGATTATTTCCGAGTTTCAGTGTGATGTGTTGTATCGGGTGCCGCAGTTGGCTTTGTGGGAGTTTCTGCCCCTGCAAAATGATAATTGGATAACCTGTGGGAATGCGTTGCGGTTGGATTGGTTGAGTTTATGTCCACCCACGGGAACGGGGGTGAAGGTGCAGCGTGACGATTTGGATTGGTGGGGGGAAACGCGGGAGCAGGCAGAGATTGAGTTTGAGAATGAGGGGGGAGAAACTTATATTTGTGGGAATCCGCCTTATTTGGGTTCCAAGTGGCAATCCCAGGAACAGAAGGATGATTTACAACAAATTTTTGATAGTCGTACAAAACATTGGAAGTCGCTGGATTATGTGTCGGGTTGGTTTATGAAGGCGGCAGATTATGGAACTCAGACCCATTCTGCGGCGGCATTTGTATCGACAAATTCGATTTGTCAAGGGCAACAAGTGCCGATTCTTTGGCCGCTAATTTTTGAAACCGGACATGAGATTGCTTTCGCACATACCTCGTTCAACTGGGCGAATCTGGCGAGTCATAATGCTGGGGTGACGGTTTCTATTATTGGAATTGCAAGCGAGCCTGCCACTATGCGACGGTTATTTTCCATCACTGACGAAGAAACACTTTTTGAGCGCAGTGTTGGATACATCAATGCGTATCTCGTCGCCGGTTCAAATTGTCGGGTTGAACAAGTCCGGAATCCACTGTCAGAAGTATCGCCTATGTTGTTTGGCAATATGCCAAGAGACGGCGGAAATTTGATTTTGGATGGTGAGGAACGAGCGAATATATTGAAAACTTATTCTGCTCTTGAGCGCTTTATTCGTCCCTATTTGGGAGCAGAAGAAATGATACAGGGTAAGCGCAGGTGGTGCATTTGGATTGAGAATTCTGATTCAGCCATTGCCAGTGAACATCCCTATTTAAAAAAAGTACAAGAAAAGGTTAGGCAGTTTCGTTTAGCCAGCAAAGCAGGATCTACACGCGATTTTGCTTCGCGCCCTTATCGGTTTGTACAAATCGCTGGCACCGCCAGAAATCACGCTCTGGTAGTTGCAAAAGTATCATCGGAGAAAAGACATTATATCCCGGTTGATTTATTGGAGGGTAGAGCGATCGCCAGTGATCTTCTATTCGCTCTCTACGATGCACCCCTGTGGAACATGGCGCTAATCGCCTCACGGCTGCACTTAGTCTGGATCGCCACCGTTTGCGGCAAGCTAAAAACCGATTTTCGCTACTCCAACACTCTCGGCTGGAATACCTTCCCTGTCCCCACTTTAACGGAACAAAACAAAACTGATATGACCCGTTGCGCGGAAGAAATCCTATTAGCCCGAGAGCATTATTTCCCGGCTACAATTGCCGATATGTACGCTCCAGAACGGCTGGATAGGGAATTCCCCCGAGTCCGGGAAGCGCACGATCGCAATGATGAAATTATCGAACGCATCTACATCGGTCGCCGCTTCAAAAATGACACCGAACGGCTAGAAAAACTGTTTGAAATGTACAGTAAAATGACCCGCCAGCAAAACTCCGGGAAAAAGTTAGGAACCGGCAAAACCCAAGGTGCTAAATAGTTTAAAAAATCACCCAATCCATTAAGAGTTTAATGAGGTCTAAAACAACAGGACAACGGGAAAACTTGATTGCCTCAATCAATACCCTGCCCGATGAAATGCTGAATGAGCTTGCCAGTTTTATTGAATACCTACGCTATAAAACAGTCCAGCAGCAGAGGACCCCACCCTAACCCGGACCAAGACACAGGGGAGGGGACCGGAGGTGGAGTTAAGCGGAAAAACCTACCCTTGTAAGACCCTAACCCTCCCTAAGACAGAGGGGAAGGGCGCATCAGGTGAAGTTAATATAATAGCCAGCCCCTTAACAATGCCAATCGGCTTGATAGAATGGGGGAAGCGTCCATCTTAATCATCAGGATAAATTAGTTATGTCAAAGTCTAGCCCACCCCCTTCATTTAATATTCATAAATTAAGAGAACTTCAAATCCGATTAGATCGGGACAAAGATTTAGGGAAGTTCTGGAATTTTTATATGGACCGATTTATTGATCATCCCGAATTTCTGGATTTTGGCGCACCTGTTGATCATCCTTTTTTGAAAGAAGTCATCCCGCTAATTACTCAAAAACTTTTTAAAAAAGACCCCCAGAATATGTTGCTCATCAAGATTCCTGAATATGAGTTTATTCATGGGAGTTTTACGGTAGAGAATGAGATTGGGGGAGTCATTTATTTTGAGAAAAAGCGGAAGGGAGTGGCCGCCATATCAGACCCTAATCGTACAGGACAGGTGCAGTATTCTCGCTTCACCGGGCATCCCGTAGATAATAACTGAAGTCATTGTAGGGTGGGCACTGCCCACATCGCGTAGTAGGGCTGACAAGGCAGGTGGGCAGTGCCCACCCTACGGATCTTGGGCTCTATCGGATTCGCTCCTAAAGTTGTTAGAATTGCTCCTTGACTGTCTTGACGCAGGAATAAGGAACAACAGTGTGATGAGCGATCGCCGTTATCATCTGAGAAAATCTTTGAAAAAGGTGCAATTCTGGCTCGACCCGATCATCTACACCCACCGGGGCAAGGGGCCATCGATTCCCAACCGAGGGCAATGGGTTATGGGGACTGTGGTGGCGAGTTTAGGGCTCCTCAGTGCCCCAGTCCCCGGGGCGATCGCACAGCCGACTCCACCGGGAACGAACATTCCTGAAACCTCCCTAAGTCAAACGGCACCCGAAACGACTCCGGGTCGAGTGCCCTCCCAACCCCTGACGGAAAACTCCGCATTGCGCTTAGGAGTGGTCCGCAGTTCGGAAAATCAAGCCCAATGGGAGGCGATCGATGCCCGCTTACGGGCGGCAGGATTGGTTTATGAGACGATTGAACTCGATCGCCTGTTGGATGATGCCCGCGAGGCCAATATTACCGTCCTGTTTATCCCCAATATTGCCACCTGGACCGTGGAACAGGCCCTGGCCCTGGAAAGTTTACTCAGTCAAGGGGTTCATGCGATCGTCTCAGGACCGTTAGGAGTGAATTCCGCAGCGGGGATTCGTCACGCTTTAACTGCCACCCTGGGGGGAACTTGGCAAGGTCCGTTGTCCCAACCGACGCCGATGGAACCCCTCTATTGCCGGACTGAAATGCTCTGTCCCTCCAATTGGATTCCCCCAGAGGTCAACCGCATCGCCATTCCTGGGGGAATTTTAGCGCCGAGTGGCTATAACACCGAAGTGATGACCACCTGGGGTCCTGCACCGGGGAATCCAGCGGTTCTAGTTAGCGATCGCACGACCTTTTTCGGCTGGGAATGGGGCAACCATGCAGATGTAGAGTATGATAGCGCCTGGTTACGGGCGGCCCTCCTGCGAAGTGAACTCCAACGGGGACCCCTAGTCAATCGCACGATAGCGGGTCAGGAGAATCCCCCACCCCCGCCTGAATCTCAGGCCCCATCATCTCCCGCCCAAAGTGAGGCAGAACAATTGCGGGAAGCGCAGATGCAACGGAGGCAACAGCCAGAAGCGGCCCCCGCCAGTAGTCCGGTTCCAGCACCCGCGCCCGTCCCCCAAGCACCGGCACGTCCCTCTCCTGGGGATACTCTCCCCTCCTTTCCCGGGAGTGCGGTTCCCTCCCAGAGGACAACGGCACAAGTAGCAGAGATTGAACTGGGTGAGTTGGATCCGGCGGAAGAAACGGCACCTCCGGGACTGATGGTGGAGCAAGGGCCATTGCCGATTCCCTCGTTCCAGGCGATCGAGATGCGGCAAGAATTGGAAAATCTCTTAGGACGGGTGGAAACTGCCTTGATTACTGCTTCCGTCCATGCTCAAGGTCCTGAGCAAGCTCGTTTTGAGACTGATGAGGAGATGACGGATAAAATTTCCGTCGCTTCTACATCCCTGGATTCGGTGGGGGAGAAGAAAGAGACGGACACTGGGGAGGCGATCGCCCAGATAGAACAGGCGTTTGTTCCTACTCATGAGGCGATCGTCACGGCGCGATCGCTGCTGTTGGAATTCCCCCAATTAGTTCAGCAACAGGACTATGCCGGTGCTCGCGCTAAATGGGTGGAAATTCGCGATCTCCTGTGGGAAAACTATCCCACCAATGGCGTACTCGCTCAACCGGAAATCCGCGCAATCTGGTTAGATCGCGGTTCCATTGTGCGGGCGGGCTCAGAACAGGGTCTAGCCCGGATTTTTGACAATCTCGCCGCTACGGGGATTAATACGGTCTTTTTTGAAACCATCAATGCCGGATATCCGATTTATCCCTCCCAGGTGGCACCGCAGCAGAATCCCTTAATTGCAAATTGGGACCCCCTAGCTGTAGCGGTCAAACTAGCTCACGATCGCGGCATGGAGTTACACGCCTGGGTTTGGACCTTTGCTGCCGGGAATCAGCGACACAATGTTTTACTCAATTTAGACCCGAATTATCCCGGTCCTGTGATTGCAGCTAATCCCGATTGGGCGGGTTATACCAACCAGGGACAGATGATTCCCCCAGGACAAACGAAGCCTTTTTTGGACCCGGCAAATCCCGAGGTTCGCAGTTATTTGTTAAATCTCTTGGAGGAAATTGCGACTCGGTATGAAGTGGATGGGGTGCAGTTAGATTATATTCGATATCCTTTTCAGGACCCGAGTGCGGAACGCACTTATGGATATGGGAAGGTGGCGCGCCAGGAGTTTCAGAATTTAACCGGCGTAGACCCGATGACGATTCGTCCAAGCGATCGCGATTTGTGGCAGCAATGGACTGATTTTCGGGTGCGTCAAATTGATAGTTTTGTCGCTGATGCCTCTCAACTGCTGCGGACTCTGCGTTCTGACTTAATCTTGTCCGTGGCAGTGTTTCCCTTGAATCCTCACGATCGCCGCAACAAAATTCAACAAAATTGGGAAGAATGGGCCCGTCGCGGGGAGGTTGACTTAGTTGTACCCATGACTTATGCAATGGATACAAACCGCCTAGAACAGTTGGCGCAACCTTGGATTAATCAGGAAGATCTAGGTGCGGCTTTGATATTACCGGCGATTCGGCTGTTGGATTTACCGGAGATTATTGCCGTAGACCAAATCCAGGCGTTAAGGAATCAGTCGGTGGGAGGATATGCGCTGTTTGCGGCAGAAAATCTTAACCCGGTGTTGAATGGAATTTTTCAGCGGACTCAAGGACCTTCTGCTTTAGGCGATCGCACTCCCATTCCCTACCGCGAACCCTTTGCTGCTGCTGTTGCTCGCTTTACCGGATTGCAACGGGAATGGCAATTTCTGCGGGATACTGAAGAGTTGTCCATGAGAGAGGTTGACTTGAGCCAGTTTAAGGATAAGGGATTGCAATTAACTCAAGCCTTGGACCAGTTGGCGAGTGATCCTTCCAGGCCAAATCTTGAGCAAGCCCGTTCGGTTTTGAGGGAATTTCGCGGCCAGTTTCGGGGTTGGATGAATCTCTATTCTTTGCAAAAACCCTATCAGATTGAAACTTGGGAAAATCGTCTCCAAACCCTGGAGGATTTATTAAGTTACGGCGAGCAGTTCCTGTTGCAACGATGATCGGGATCACCGGGTTGGACCTCCTTGAATTCATCGTAAACCCTCCGCCGAACTCACGGGGGAATAGGGTATCTCTATGAAATGGCAAAAGTCATAGGATGCCCTGTTATTCCGAGTAACCGGGTTAAATCGGGGGGATTTTGAATAATTCTAATGATTTTAAAAGGGATTTCCTCTTAAATTCCAGGGATTTTAACCGAGGCCAATAAAAATCCCAGGTTCCCTAATTTCCTTCTGTAGGCTGAAAGGGTTGTCATCCTACAGGCAGAGGATTTTTTCTAGCCCCAACGATAGGGTAGGGAAAGACTAAATAAATGTCAGCAATCCTTGGTTCATTGCCCGGGGATGAGTTTTTAATAAACTTAATCCGATTCTCTCTGAAAATGAGGGGTTAGCGGGAGCGGCAGAATTTTACCTGACCGGGGGGATTTTGCAGTAAAGTTAACCTTTTTAAATCAGGGGAATTACCAGGGCGATCGCACCTAGGGATTGCCGGTAAAAAACTTTGGAGAATTTTATGACAATCGGACTCCGTGATGATGTAGCTTACATCGTTTTGAAAAAAATTAAGGAAAGCAGCCAAAATCAGGCAGATGCTCAAGTCAACTTGAACCTGATGGATTTTTCTGAGCAAGAAGTCACCCAGAAAGAATTGCTCGACAATTTAGACTACTTGAATGAAAAAGCCTATATTAAGGCTCAGGTTAGTGGCAATTCAGAGGAGGGCAATTCCGCCTCTCCTATTATTTTGGAACAAGCCACGTTAACCGAGAAAGGTCGCCAAACTCTTAAAAAAATGGAGTCTCATTCTCCCGCTGATGGGTTTGGGCGTCCCCGGGTTCCCATTGCGACTGAGAATGTGGGATTTCTGGAAAAGGTGATGCTGGAAGCGAACCTAAATGATATCTTTGATGCCCGGGATTTGACCGTGGTGGTGTATCGGGTCATGCGAGATGTGATGACCACTGAAGCTGCCGATCGCATTGGCGCAGAACTCCATACCGAAGCCCAACCCACTGCCGATAAAACCCTGAACATGGAAGTGGCAGATTTATGGAAAGATACGAATCCCTTTGTGGGATTTATTAGCCGGATCCGTCAGCCTTTAATTATTAAAGACGATCGCTTTTTATTCCGGATTGCTCAGGAAGGTTCGATGCCGGAATTCACCGATGCAGAACGAGTGGTTAAAGCCGTATTTGCCGCCACCAAAGAGCAACTTTCCAGTGAGCGAATTGCAGAAATTGCCCAATGGCTACCCGGTAAGGTGAAGGAACTCTGGAATCAAGCCTAAATCTGAGGGTTATCACGATAGGATAACCTCTTGAGGCGCAGTCTCCGCACCTCAACCGGCAAGGGAGACTGCGCCTCAAACCGTTGATGGGCAGCAGGTAAGTTGAGCTTGGCTGTCCTCTCCATGTAACTTGAGAGGGAAGGGACCTCTGTGCCCGGACTTGCGCCTCAACCCTACATCTATAGGGTTGATATTAAATCTGGGGCAAGTCCGGTTTGCCCCAATTTTATTGAAGTCAGATGGCGAAGTTTTAAGAAACTTCACAAACCTGGGGAAACCCTGGGAAAGAAGGGGAGGCGAATGCTCCACAGATAATGGCGCAATCCCTTGATAGGAATGGTTTTCAGTGACTGCTATCACTCCCGCTTACCGATCGCGATCGCGACATTACACCAAAAACATCACACCCGTCAAGGGGAAAAACACATAAATTAGAAAAGTAAGAACCTATAATTTAACCGTGATTATACTTATGTCCGCCTCTCATCGGTCATCAGAATCTACCATAGGCGAACTGACGGAAAAAATTCTGAATTCTCGTCGAATTAGCCGTCAAGATCAATCCCAATTGATGCGCCTCCTCTGCGGCAGTTATCTCGGAGAACGAGAACAAGACTTAGTTGATAAAATTTATCAGGGATTACATCTGGGATTAATCAAAGTGGTGGAGTGAAAAGTCGGCCCCCAAACTGATAGTTATTCAAGAATTCACGAGGTTTTTCCTTTATATTTAAACCGACGGTTGATGTTAGTTACCAGACTACCTGTTTACCCCTCATCAAGCCCGTTGCCATAACCGGGTTCTTGACTCGGATCAGTTTCACTGTACTTTTATTAGACTTATTCCCAAACTCTATCAAGCCCCCCAGTTTGTCATCAATTCTTGATGTTGGGCACCTCTTCACGGAAACTATTCCGCATTTTGTCACCGTTTCTTGATATCGAGAAACCCTTCCCAGACCCTCTCAACTCTTCCCCGGGTTCAGAGGCAATAGCAGGGGCAGGTTCTGCTAGAGAACCCAACGGAATCTGAAAATTTGGGGGGTGGTTTATTAAATAATCCTGCGTTTAATTTCAATTTGTTTCGTTTCCGATTCAAGGGTTGTTTCTGTCCCAAACTATCCTAAACTAGAAAAGATCCTCGTTTAATAACGTTTGAGGTTCGGTTATGGCATATTTGTGTAACCTGGGTAATGGCCAGCAGGTTTTTGTTGACAATCAGGACAATCAAACGATTGTGACCCTCAGTGGGACTGTTCCCGGGCAACAGCAGCAATCAAGTAGCGGATTTTACACGGGAAAATGGACCGCCCTCCCGATTTTATATCGCCATGCCGGGGGTTTCATTTTGCGAATAGAAAGCGATCGCGGTCCGCATTATGTGCAGTTGCAAGGGTCCTCCATGAGTGCGATCGGCACGACCCCGAATTTGGAGACGGCTGAAGTGCTACCCATGCAAACCGTAGAACCCCCCCCAGCGGCGACAATGGAACCCATGAAACCAATGGAACCCATGAAACCAATGGAACCCATGAAACCAATGGAACCCATGAAACCCATGAAAATGGGGGATATGGAAATGCGAATGAATCCGATGGAAATGCGGATGGGAAATATGTCCATGAATATAGGAGAATCGACCCAATCTTACCGGCAAAATTTTTGTCCCCAATGCGGTGCGCCGGTGAAAGAAAATGACCGTTTTTGTGCGAATTGCGGTCAGCGCTTATCCTAGGCGATCGCCCGCTTAATTCCCCCCACCTCTTCTTTCCATTGCACTCTCCCTGCGTCACCCTAAATGTCTGTTAAAGTTGCCCTCAACCATCAAACAATCTACCGTTTTGATCGCCCTGCGGTTTTGGGTCCCCATGTCCTCCGCTTGCGTCCCTCTCCCCACTGCCGCACCCCGATTCAAAGTTATGCCTTAAACATTACACCGGAGAATCATTCCCTGTATTGGCGACAAGGAGTTTTCGGTGATTTTATGGCCCGAGTGAACTTCCCTGAAATGAGTAGTCACCTCCAGATTCAGGTAGATTTAATCGCCGAACTTCATCCCATCAATCCCTTTGATTTCTTAGTGGAACAGTACGCCAGTTCCTACCCCTTTACCTACGACGAACAACTCGCCGCTGAACTGCAACCCTGTTTGCAAATTCAAGAATCCGGACCCGGGTTAACTGAATGGGTGAATCAACTGGAAAAATCCAACCCCTTCATCACCACATTTATTGGCAACCTCAGCCAAAAACTCCAACAGGATATCGCCTATACCGTCCGCTTTGAACCGGGAATTCAAACCTGTGAAGAAACTCTCTCCAAACGCCTCGGTTCCTGTCGCGATACCGCTTGGTTATTAGTCCAAATTTTGCGGCATTGTGGGTTAGCGGCGCGATTTGTCTCCGGCTATTTAATCCAGCTCAAACCCGATGAAACCCCCTTAGAAGGTCCTCCGGGACCGGAGGCAGATAAAGCAGATTTACACGCTTGGGCCGAAGTATATCTCCCAGGGGCCGGATGGATTGGACTCGACCCCACCTCGGGAATCCTCACCGCTGAGGGACATATTCCCCTCGCGGCGGCGGCTGACCCCAAAAATGCCGAACCTGTCACCGGCTCAATCGGTCCTTGTGAGAGCGATTTAACCTATTCCGTCACTGTAACCCGGATGGAAGAACAACCGAGGGTGACTCAATTTTATACAAAAGAACAATGGCAAGTCATCACCCAGTTAGGTGAGACAGTCGAGGCGCAGTTACAAGCGGCAGATGTGCGATTAACAATGGGGGGAGAACCGACCTTTGTTTCCCAGGACGATCGCGAGTCGGCTCAATGGCACACTGGGGCGCTAGGGACAGAAAAACGCCAGTTAGCCTGGGGGTTGCTCGGCCAATTACGCACACGCTTCGCCCCCGGAGGACTCTTGCATGAGGGTCAAGGCAAGTGGTATCCCGGGGAACCCTTACCCCGCTGGGCATTAGGCTGTTATTGGCGCAAGGATGGGGTTCCGATTTGGCACAGTCCCCTTCCGGAAACCGGGGATACAAATTATACCCCCAAAGATGCTCAAATTTTCATCACCGCAGTTGCCCAACGGCTAGGGGTGGATACAAACTGTATCATCGCCGCTTATGACAAAAATCCGGACAAAGACCTCTGTGCTTATGTTCTGCCCTTAATTTGGACTAAAAGGGATGGGACAGAGGGCTGGGTAACAGGTCCTTGGCATCCCCCAGGCGATCGCCTCGCCTTAATTGCCGGAGATTCTCCCGCAGGGTTTCGCTTACCCCTGAGTGCGATGAATTGGGCAGCGGAGGAAGAACTCCAAACCGAAGCAGAAGTCAATCCCGAGGACAGTTTTCACCCGTTGGGGGATATCTTGAATCGAGTCCGCAGTCGAGTAGGTGAGAAACCTCACCGGGTGGATACCGTTAACAGCGTTAAAGTCGCGGTATGTGTGGAAGTGCGAGAGGGAAACTTGTACTGTTTCATGCCGCCGATTAGTGCCGCAGAAAACTACCTCGATGCGATCGCCTCTATCGAAGATGCTGCCAGCGAAACCGGCTATGCCATCCACATTGAAGGATTTACCCCACCGCGCGATCGGCGTCTGCAAGGCTTTCAAATCACCCCAGATCCCGGCGTAATCGAAGTCAATCTGCATCCTGCCGCGAATTGGCAAGAACTGGTGGAAACCACAACCTGTCTCTACGAAGAAGCCCGACTCTGCCGCCTAGATGCGGAAAAATACACCAAAGATGGAATCCGCATCGGCACTGGAGGCGGTTCTCACATCACCCTAGGCGGCCCAAGCCTAGAGGAGAGTCCTGTACTCCGTCGTCCCGACTTACTGCGGAGTTTAATCACTTACTGGCAGCACCATCCCAGCTTATCTTACCTATTTTCCGGCTTATTTATCGGGGCCACCAGCCAATCCCCGCGAGTCGATGAAGGGCGGTTTGAAAATTTATATGAACTAGAAATCGCCCTGGCACATTTAGTCCCCAAAACCGAGGTTCCCCCCAACGTCATCGATCGCCTGTTACGGAACCTCCTGATCGATGTCACCGGCAACACTCATCGCAGTGAGTTTTGCATCGATAAACTGTATCCGGTGGAAAATTGGAAAAATCAACTGGGATTGCTGGAATTACGGGGCTTTGAAATGCCCCCTCATCCGCACATGGCACTGGTCCTGGGATTACTGATTCGCGCCCTGGTTGCCCGCTTTTGGCAACAACCCTACAGCGGAAATTTGGTGCGCTGGGGGACGATTTTACACGATCGCTTCTTATTGCCGTATTACATCGCCCTGGATTTTCGGGATATCCTGCGGGAGTTAACCGATAGCGGTTATCCCTTTGAGTGGGAGTGGTTTGAGCCATTTTTAGAGTTCCGGTTTCCTCGATATGGGGCGATCGTGCGAGAGGGAGTTGAACTGGAACTGCGACGGGCGATCGAACCCTGGTATGTGTTAGGAGAAGAAGCCACAACCACAGGGACAGCAAGGTATGTAGACTCCTCAATGGAGCGCATCCAGGTCCTGTTGAGGAATGCCACCCCGGGACGGCATAGTGTCACCTGTAACGGCTATCCCGTGCCCTTACAAGGGACGGATACAGCAGGAGAATGTGTAGCAGGAGTCCGCTATCGTGCCCGCACAGTAGCAGCAGGACTACATCCGGCGATCGACCCTCATGTTCCTTTAGTCTTTGATATCGTGGATACCTGGCAGAGGCGATCGCTCGGAGGTTGCACTTACTACGCCGAACATCCAGGGGGTGTAGACTGGAGTACCTTCCCCCTCAACTCCCGGGAAGCTCATAGCCGACTGATTACGCGGTTTGTTCCCTTGGGACATACTCCAGGGGAGATTCAGGTGCGATCGGTTTTACCCAGTCGGGAATATCCTCTCACCTTGGATTTACGGAGGGTATAGGGAGGATTGGGGGGGGAGGCAACCGCCTGGGA
Source organism: Laspinema palackyanum D2c (assembly GCF_025370875.1). Taxonomy (NCBI): domain Bacteria; kingdom Bacillati; phylum Cyanobacteriota; class Cyanophyceae; order Oscillatoriales; family Laspinemataceae; genus Laspinema; species Laspinema palackyanum. The sequence continues at coordinate 9,996 of NZ_JAMXFD010000026.1, read as the reverse complement.
ACCCCTCCCTAACCCTCCCCAAGAATCAGGAGAGGGGACCGGAAAGAGGAGAGGGGACCGGAAAAACCTCCTCTCGTCTCATGGCTCCGCAGTGACAAGGCCCTGTTGCGGCTCTGCCGCCTAATACCTTTATCAAACAAACTCTCTCACTTCATAAGGTATATAAAAAAGACTGGGGAATAGCCTAATTTCCCCAGTCTAAAATCCTTAAAAACCTGTTACTAAAACCCCTTAAGGGTTACAATCCACTGTATCCTAAATGCTCTTCCAACTGAGCCGTCCGGACCTCAGTCAGCCGAATTTGACACATATTAAATCCGGCATTCCCGCCGCCGCTACGCTCAAACTCACAGAGAGCATCGCGATATTTAATCCAATCCAATTGTGCGGTCCTTAACTGTTCTTTGCGTTTCCCTGAAAGTTGTCGCATCACCTGCTGATAGACCTCATTGAGCCGGTTATCAGCCACTTGATAACTTTGTCCTTCCGCTGGTGGAATTTCGCCCCAACTATACTGATAAAGCTCAAAGGTTCTAATGTCCGTTAAATCCGCTAAACAGCCCGATCGCAGCATCGGTTGCATCGTTCCCCCTTCGGCGAAACTGCTGTAAAAGGTGCATTCAGAATCCCGAAAGGTAATCCAAGCGCGTTGTGCCGTGACTAATTGTTGCCGTCTGGTATTGGACAGTTCCGGGATCACCGCTTGATAAATTTCATTAAGTTCGCGATCGCTCGCCTGCCACCGTTCTCCCGCACAAGCATTCATTTCAGATTGACTGCGCGGATTGTTGCAATTGAGTCGGGGTTGAGCAACTACATTCGGTTGATTCCACATGAGGGCGATCGCAGTCATTCCCCCTAGTCCCAATCCTCCCAACCCGCGCCAAACTTGATCTCGATTGATCTCTTTCATAGTGCTTTAACTCTCCTTTGCGGACAATTACTGCACCCTGAGCGTTGTCCCAGAGTTTAACACGCCCCCGTCTGGTATCCAGCCGACAGCAACCCTAAATTTGAATTTCACAGCTATATTATAGCATTTTCTTTGAGATTGACAAGCACAAATTCTGCTTGAATTCCCTACAGTTGCAGCGAGAAAACATCACCCAACTTTCAACGGAACTCTATCCTCTGAAAATCGCAACCACTCCCCCAAGGATTTGGCAAGAGCGATCGCCCCCACCTCTAGGACTTCCGGTGTGATTTTCCCTGACCCTTCCTAAACATTTATCGAGGATCCTTTAAAAAATTGTACTTTTGGCTAGGTACAGGGAGGGCGTGGTATGGTATAATTGCATCTTAACTACTTTAAATCCACCCTATTTTCCCCCCTCTCCCAGGACCCCAAGAGATAAAACCTTGTGAGGCCCTGTCTTGTTGTACCTCAACAGGAGATAGGTGATAGGGCAAGACACAGCAGTGTACTCAAGTCCCAAACCGAGGGGAGATTTGGCAGACCCTCATGGGATTTCGCGTTGGAGAAGCGTTGGCAGGGGTGACCCTATTGGGAGCAAAACCCTCTAAAAAATTAATTGAATTCAATCACAATTTTAGAGAATACTTTGTTGTTTATTGAGCTAAATTGAGTCAAAATTATGAACAACCAACTCAGGGCGATCGCCTCTCTACTCCTCCTCTCCTATCTAACCGGAACCGCCAAATCCACCCATGCCCAACCCATCACCCCCGCTGCCGATGGCACCGGCACAATTGTCAATCCCGATGGACCACAATTTAATATTGAAGGCGGACAACTCTCTAAAGATGGCGCAAATTTATTCCATAGTTTTGAACAATTTGGACTCGATACCGGACAGGTTGCTAATTTTATCTCTAACCCCGAAATTCAACACATTTTAGGACGAATTACTGGGGGAGATGCCTCCATTATTAACGGATTAATTCAACTCACCGGCGGCAATTCTAACCTCTACCTCATGAACCCGGCAGGGATATTATTTGGACCCAACGCTCAGTTAAATGTCCCCGCCGACTTTTTCGCGACAACTGCCACGGGAATCGGATTCAGTGAAGGCAATTGGTTTAATGCCGTAGGCGATAATTCTTGGTCTAACCTAGTCGGAACCCCCGCTCAATTTGCCTTGGAGACTCTCCAACCCGGTGCAATTATTAACCAAGGGAACTTAACCCTAGAACCGGGTCAAAATTTAACCCTATTAGGAGGAACCCTCCTCAACAGCGGCACTTTATCTGCCCCGGGTGGCAATATAACCATTGCAGCAGTTCCCGGAGAGAGTGTCGTCCGGATTTCTCAAGAGAATCATCTCTTAAGTTTAGACATCAGAACCAGCATATCAGGACTAGAACTTCCCACCCCCCAATCTTTACCCGAATTGCTAACAGGTTCGGGGGTAACTCATGCCAATCAAGTCACTGTTAACCCTGATGGCAGCGTACAATTATCCAGTTCAGAAATTCCCATTCAAACCCAAACCGGAGATAATATTGCAGCAGGAACTATCACCACCTCCCAAGGACAAATTGCCCTCTTAGGAAATCGCATTGCTGTTATTGATGCCGATATCAACGCATCGGGAATCAATGGCGCAGGGACTATCCTCATCGGCGGTGACTATCAAGGAAATGGCTCAATTCCCAATGCTGTGCAAACCTTTATTAGTCCCAACACCACCATTCATGCTGATGCCATAGAAAGCGGAAATGGGGGACGAGTCATTATTTGGGCCGATGAAACCACCCAATTTTTTGGCAATATTAGCGCCAAAGGAGGGCCAGAATTGGGGGATGGCGGATTTGTAGAAGTTTCGGGATTAGAGTTTTTAGAATACCAGGGTCAAGTTGATACCTTTGCCCCCAAGGGAAACCTCGGCACTTTATTATTAGACCCTACCAATATAGAAATAGTCGCCGCAGGGACAGGGGAAACATTGAACTTGAATCAAGTCACTGCCTTTAATCAACCTGATATAGGCGCAGATGGGGATACAAGACTGGATGTAACGGCGATTAACAATGCCACCGCTAACATAATTTTACAAGCTACTAATGACATTATATTTAATGCAGCTATTAATAATCAAACTCCAGGAGTAGGACTAAGGGCTACCGCCGGAAACGATATTATAGTCAACGCTAATATTACTCTGAATCAAGGAAATATTGACTTAAGTGCAGAGGGAGGAATAGCGATTACCAATGCCATCATTAATACTGGGGGTGGGAATTTCACTGGGGAAGGTATGGGCAGTGCTACTTCCAATAGTGGAATTGATATTACCAATAATAGTACAATTGAGGCGAGTGGCGGGGATATTAGCCTAACAGGGCGCGGTTTCAATGGACTAGCCAATAATACGGGAATTCGTCTATTTAATAACAGTAGGGTGGAAACTGCCGGAAATGGTACAATCCGATTAGAAGGCACTGGTGGTAACGGCACTGATTCCAACAATGGGATATCTTTGACTACTAATAGCACGGTGCGATCGCAAAATGGAGATATAACCTTTCTAGGCAGTAGTAATGGGACAGGAAACCTCAATGCAGGTATTTCACTTGTAAATTTCAGCAGAGTGGAATCCACAGGCGGGGCAATCTTCATAGAAGGCAGGGGCAGTCAAGGTACAGGGAGCAACAACTTTGGAATTACTTTATTTAATACATCCACTATAAATTCTAAAACTGGAAATCTCACTATAGTAGGACAGAGCGGGACAGGGGAATATACCGATGGGGTAATTATTAGAAATAGTACGGTTTCAACAGGGGGAACGGGAATAATCGAGCTAATTGGCATAGTTAATAGTAATGGACTGGACGAAAATGATGGAATATTTCTTCAACAATCTACTGTTCGATCTGAAGAAGGCAATATAAGGCTTTTTGGTAGAGGGAATGGAACTGGAAATTCCAATAGTGGCATCGATTTGGAAGGGAGCAACATAGAATCAACCAGTGGAGGGATTACGATAGAAGGCATCGGTGGTAATGGTCTCACTGAGAACAGGGGGATATTTGTTAGTAACACTCCAGAGACTATCAGAACTATTATTAAGTCAGGAACTGGAGATATCACCCTCACTGGTACTGGTGGCAACGGCATGGAAGAAAGCAACCAAGGCGTTACTCTTCAAAATGGCAGCAGCGTGCAATCCACAGGAGGGGCGATCGCCATCACCGGCACTGGCGGCACTGGCACGAATCTCAACACGGGGATAATTGTTGATACCGGCACAACCGTATTAGGGAACGGAGATATCACCCTCACCGGCACTGGTGGCGAAGGCACGGGACGATACAACGAAGGTGTTACGCTTCAAGGTGGCAGCAGGGTGGAATCCACAGGTGGTGCAGTCGCCATCGAAGGCAGAGGCGGCACTGGCACGCTTGGAAACCTCGGGATATTTGTTGATAGCACAACCTTATTCGGGAAGGGAGATATCACCCTCACTGGAAACGGTGGCGACGGCACGGCAGGACAGAACGCCGGGGTTGGCCTTAGTAACAGTATTGTATCTACAGGTGGGGCGATCGCCATCGAAGGCAGAGGCGGCAGTGGCACCGATGAGAGCATTGGGATAGGGGTTAATAACACAACCACCATATTCGGGAACGGAAATATTATTCTCACTGGCATTGGTGGCGACGGCACCGGGCAAAATAACCGAGGTGTTCGTCTTCTAGGGGGTAGCATGGTGCAATCCACAGGGGGTGCAGTCGCCATCACCGGCATCGGCGGTACTGGCACTAATGATAACGAAGGGATATTTGTTAATACCAACACAACCGTATTAGGAAACGGAAATATCACCCTCACCGGCACTGGCGGCGGCGCAGAAGAATTTAACCCAGGCGTTGTTCTTCTCAATGGCAGCAGGGTGGAATCCACAGGGGGGGCGATCGCGATTACAGGCACTGGCGGCACTGGCACAAATGGGAATACCGGGATATTTGTTGGCATTGACACAGACGGCATAGAGACTAACACAACCATCCAGTCCGGAAATGGAAATATTACTCTCCGGGGTACCGGCAAGGGTACGGGAGAAAATAATCAAGGTATTTTTCTGTTAACCACTCTCAATAACACCGAACCTGATAATGTTTCTCCCGTCACTAACATTGAATCAACGGGAACCGGCACTATTACCCTGGAAGGGATGGGTGCAAATGGTGTGGAGGGGATTCGGTTAGAGAATAGCTTTATCAACCAGATGGGAACCGGCAGTGGCGATGTCATTCTCCGCAGTAACGATATCCGCCTCATCGGTGAAACTCGCATTTTTACCACTGGTATGCTCACTTTAGAACCGATCGCCCCCGGTCGTGATATTTCCCTCAATAATACTACCGCCGAGTACGATATCACTACCGAAGAATTGCTGATGTTAGAGGTTCCCCGTGGCATTCTCACCCTGGGTTCGGAAACAATCGGCAATATTTATCTCGGTTCTTTAGATGAAACCATTGACCTTAGTGATGCTAATTATGACCTGACTCTGAAAACGGGTCAAGGGATTTATGTTAATGGAGACCTGATTGCAAATACCCGGAATCTGACCCTAGATGGTGGGGTTAATCTTGTCAATCCTGCTACCTTTACCACTAATTCGGGGAATATTACCTTTACGCAGACTATTGATGGAAACTCTAATTTTACTTTAAATTCGGGAAGCGGCAATATCGCTATAGAGGGGGCTGTAGGCAGTCAATCCGAGTTAGGTAACCTCACCATTTTGAATGCCAACCATGTCACAACTGAATCTATAACCGCCACAAGTTTGACTCAATTGGCGGGGACAGGAAGCACCATCTTTAACGGCGAAATTGTGACAACTGGCGCAAATGGGATTAATCTGACCACCAATCAGATGAGGTTTAATGCTCCGATTACGACAACGGGAGGCGGTGGCGTAACCCTGGACAATACAGAAGGTTTAGAAATTGCTGCACCTTTGAATTTAGAGGGGGTCTTCCAGCAAACTGGCATGGGAAGCGTCATCCTCAACAGCGAAATTACAACCAACCATCATAATATCGAGTTTACTGCACCTGTCACCCTAACCGGAGCGGCGAGTTTAAATGCTGGAACCGGGGGTTTAGTTTTTACTTCCCCTCTGGATGCGCTTAATCATCCCCTCACCTTAACTGCCGGACAAATTGAATTTAATGGACCCGTTACTGGAACCAATACGCTGACGTTGCAACCGGCAACAACGACCCAGAATATGACTCTGGGGGATAATAATTTGGACCCAGAGAGCTTACATCTAACCCGCACGGAGTTGGAGTATATCCAAGATGGATTTACCGCCATTACCTTGGGACGTCCTGACTCATCGGGAACGATTTCTATTGTTAATCCTCTGACATTTTTGGACCCGGTGGCGATAAAAGCAGGTTCGGGGATACTGGTGGTGAATGGGACGATTACGGGTTCAGGTAATGCCTCTCTTGCCTTGAATGCGACTACCATTAAGCTAAATGCTGATATTATCACAGCGCATAATGATATTGCTTTAACTGGAAATGTAATTCTTGGAACTGATATTACTCTGGACACGAATAGCGAAGGGGGTGATATTACCGTTGTTGGAAATATTGACAGTGATTCCGGCAATATGCCGCTACGCAATTTAACGTTAAATGCCGGAACAGGTGCGATTAATCTCAGGGGAAATCTGGGTGAAATAACGCCGTTACAGAGTGTAACAGTGACGAGTGACAGGGGGATAGTTCAAGGAAATGTGATGACTGATGGAGGGGATATCACCTTTAATGGGGCGATCGCCCTCGCTGAAGCGCTACAACTCTCTACCGGAGAAGGTGGGGGAAATATCACCTTTGCTGGAACCCTGGACAGTGAGACGAACCAGGGGCAAAATTTGACCCTGAGTGCCGGAACTGGGGCAATTATCTTTAACGGTGTCGTAGGCAGTCTGCAACCCTTGGGTAATTTGGATATATTGAATGCCGGAAATATTACGGCATTGGATACAATATCAGCAGCAAGTTTCCGCGCCTTGAGTAGCGGAACGATTACGCTGCAAGGGAACTTAACCACCACCGCTGCACTGGGAGTCCAAATCCAGTCTGAAAATCTGCTGACTGTTGCTGATATGACAACCAACGGACAACCGCTAAACCTGGAAAGTCAAACTGCAAGCGTCACTACTGGGAATTTAGATACATCTTCTGCCACCACTGGCGGAGCAATTACACTCACCAGTAAGAAAGGGGAAATTACTACCGGAAATCTCACCGCATCCGGGGTAACCCAGGGGGGAGATATTACTATAATTGCTGAAATTGCCATTACTGCTGGAGAGATTGACTCCAGTGCCACCCTCGGAGATGCCGGGAATGTATTCCTAGACCCGATTGGGGATATCCAAGTTTCCTGGATTAACGCACAAGGGGGAACAAATGGTACAGGCGGTGACGTATCTATCTCAACCACCGGAGGATTTTTCCGCGCTATGGAGTCCTTTGCCAGTGAGTATTCTCCCACCGGGTTTGCTAGTATTTCCACCGCTGGCGGGACGGGTGGTGGGAGTATCACTCTGAACCACGCCGGAGGGAAAGCTGGCGATCCGATTGCAGGATTTGAAATAGGGAATCCCGCGTTAAACGGCACTGAGGATGTGGTGATTACAGGGACATCGGTCCTCAATCTGGGGGAAGTCTTTCCAGATTCTTTTACTCGGGGAAATATTACGATTACAACTGATGATATTACACCGGAACCGACACCGGAACCGACACCGGAACCGGCAACCACAGGGACACCGACAACATCTCAGAATCCCATCCTCCCAGAGACACTTCCAGAGGAACCCGCCTCAACACCGCCACCCGTATCGGCACCGACACCCCCGGAAATTGTCCCCCAGGAACCCATTTCCCCACTGGAACCTGTAGGAACGCGGGAAATTCCCCAGGAACTGGCAGTCAATGACAATTTGCCACAACCGGAACCCATCCAACCCCCGAGAATTACACGGACACCAGGCATTACAGCGGAACCGATTCTCACAGTTTCTCCCCCACTCAGTCTGCCGATGTTATCGCCTCCTACTGAACCAGAACCAGTAGTCAGTGCCACTCTACCTCCGGAAATTACCCCTGACCCGGAACCGACTGCTGTAGTCGGGGAAGGTTTACCGATTTATACTATAGAAAATATAGAGAATATAGAAATTTCTCCCTCACGGGGACAAGTCTCTGGACGCTCTAATGAGCGGACTGAAGTGGCGATCGCCCCCCTCAAGTTAGATACCCAGATTATGACCCTGGAAGAAGCGTTTTCTCGGGAGTATATGGCCTATTTTGGCTATCCTGACGAGACCCTTGAACTCCTATCGCTCGATGAAATCCAGGAAGTGCTTCTAGCAACGGAGGAAATCACCGAAGTCAAAACAGCGGTGATTTATATCATGTTTGGACGAAAGGATTTTAAGGAAAATTCAGCACTGCTTTGTCCCACCAGCGATCGCCTAGAAGAGGACCGTGGCGATCGCGCCTGGGAAAAAGAGTTAGGATCGCCTTGTGACCCCCATCCCGAAGATCCCGTCGAGTTGTTCGTAGTCACAGGAGTTGAAGAACCTCTGCGTTTTCAAATCCCCGAAGCGCATCGCGAATTAGTGGTACAATTGGCCCGGGACTTACGAACCCAAGTCACGGATTTTAAGCTACAGTTTACGGATAATTATTTAGAAACAGCTCAAGCATTACATCATTTAGTGATGGAACCCATTGAACTGGCCTTAAAAGAACGCGGCATTCAAAATCTCGTGTTTATTCCTGATGCTGGATTGCGATCAATTCCCTTTGCGGCACTCCATAATGGAGAAAATTTTCTGATTGAAGACTACAGTATGGCCTTGGTTCCGAGTTTTAGTTTAACTCAACCTCGCTATACGAATTTAAAAAATGAGCGAGTCCTGGCAATGGGTTCTACCCAATTTGATAACTTACCGCCATTACCTGCGGTTTCAGTGGAATTAAATACAATTATTTGCCGAAATCAGGCGCACCGAAATAACTGCTGGCCCGGTGAAGTCTTTTTAAATGAATCATTTACATTCACTACCCTAACTCAGCGGGGAAAATCGGGAGATTTCAAAATGATTCATCTGGCCACTCATGCGGATTTTCAGCCGGGAGAACCGGAAAATTCTTATATTCAATTGTGGGATAAACGGGTTAATTTTCCGGAAATGAAGGAGTTGCAATGGACGGACCCTCAAGTTGAATTATTAGTGTTGAGTTCTTGTCGAACTGCGGTAGGAGATGAACAGGCGGAGTTAGGATTTGCCGGGTTAGCATTGCAGTCGGGGGTGAAATCTGCGATCGCCTCGGTGTGGTATGTCAGTGATGAGGCCACATTAGGATTAATGAGCGAATTGTATCAGCAGTTGCGATCGGCCCCCATTCGTGCGGAAGGGTTACGCCGCGCACAACTGCAACTCTTGCGCGGGGAGGTCCGATTTGAGGGGGGACAATTGGTGGGTTCTGATGCGGCGATCGCCTTACCCCAGGAATTAGAACACCTGAATGGAATGGACCTTTCCCATCCTTACTATTGGTCCGGATTTATCACAATTGGTAGTCCGTGGTAATCTGGAAAAATGGCGATTTTTTTTACAGAGAATCGCCCTTTTTTCCAGTTAACCCCTTATTCTAATAAGACCAAGGACTGAAGAATTTGCTCGAATTCCAGAGGGGAAATACTGGTATTGCTGCCACACAAATAACCCTGTTCTTCCACTCGCGCAGCATAGTAAGGCGAACGACCCGATCGCCCGGTGGCGGGGAAATTATATAATCCCGGTTGGGGAGTTCTTAATTGTTCCGAAATGGGGGTATTTCTCTCTCCGGGAATTTCCCCAAATCTAATCTCAACTTCTCCTAAAAGAGCAGTTTGAGTGGTATAATGACTTACGGTTCGCTCATTTTTAAAAAAGTAAAAAAGATGGCAATTAAATTGGATTTTGATGACAAAAAAACAAAAGA
>NZ_JAMXFD010000025.1 GCF_025370875.1 Laspinema palackyanum D2c | reverse complement strand
CCCGCTTTTTGACGACTTCTCCATTATCTCAAACAATTGCCCCGTCTGGGTTTGCCCTCCATTGTCACCCTCTCAGGTTTTTCTCAATTCGTAGCGGTTCTGCGTGGCTCCTCCGGGAGCCATACATGATTATTGGAATTGAACATTTTTATCGGATACTACCTGGACTCTGGAGAATGTAAGACTTTCGTGTAGTTTACATGATTTTCTGATATGGCCTTCTCCCTCGGCAAGCGTCTCAAGGCTACCCGCGAGTCCCTCGGATTGACTCAGGAACAGGTGATCGAACAGCTAGAGATTCGCTATGGGGTGAGTCTCAGCCAACAAGCGATGTCCTCGATTGAAAATGGCAAGCGCAAGGTTGATGCGGAACGGGAATTACCGGCATTGGCGGCAGTGTATGGTCAGGCGATCGATTCATTCTACGATTCCTGGGGGTTGCCGGAGGGTGGGAAATCTCAGAAACGTGAGTTTGCAAAACCGGCGGGGCGATCGCCCCAGGATGTGAGAGCGATCGCCACGGTGGATTTGGAGGCACTCACGAAACGGGATATGTTAGAACTCGCGGCTGAACTGATTTATAATGTTTTAGAAGAACCTTAGCCCATTGAGGAGATGTTCAACTTATGGAGAAACCCCATCCTAAAACCGAGGTCAGAAAATCTCTGACTTGCAAGTATCAATCCGGATTTTAAGGATTAGATTACTCTTGAATTTAACTGCAATAAAGGTTTATTTATTCTATAAATTAAGGAGAAATTTGATGGGAATTGAACGAAGAATGTCACGGGATATTTTTGCTGCTACGGAGATTGTTGAACTGAAACAGCCTTGTTTCACTAGCACGGGTGTGTTGTATCCGGGACTTTATCCGGTGGGACAATTACCGGATGTGGCGTTTGAAATGGGGTTGGTGGATAGAGTTTATCCGGAACGGGGGAAGGCGGGGAAGGAGGAACAGCAATCTCCACCGGATGAACCGGGGGAAGGTTAATGGGTTTTATTTGATTTGGATAGATTTAGACAGGAGGCAGAGCCTCCAATTGGGCATTCCTAGGCAGAGCCTAGGAACGAGGATTGGGGGGATGGATTGTAGTTTGAATTGGATGAACTATGTCAACAAATCCTTATGGTTGGATAGAAGAATCGCTCAGGACGATTCATCGGGCGAAGTGGTATCGTTCGGTGCAAGAAATCATGGGTCGTCCGGGTGCTGTTGTGCGGATCGATGGGCAAGAATTGATTAATTTTGCGAGTAATGATTATCTGGGTTTGGCGGGGGATATTCGGGTAATTACTGCGGCAATAGAAGCGACTCAATTGTATGGGACGGGGGCGACGGGTTCGAGGTTGATTACGGGGCATCGTCCGATTCATCGGGAGTTGGAACAGGCGATCGCATCCCTGAAACAAACAGAGGATGCGATTGTTTTTAGTTCCGGTTATCTAGCCAATTTGGGGGCAATTTCGGCTTTGGTGGGGAAGCGGGATTTAATTCTGTCGGACCAATACAATCATGCCAGTTTAAAAAATGGTGCAATTTTGAGCGGGGCGATGGTTTTAGAGTATGAACATGGCGATGTGGAGGGATTGAAATTTCTTTTAGAATCCCATCGAAATGCTTATCGGCGCTGCTTAATTGTGACCGATACGGTTTTTAGCATGGACGGGGATTTATGTCCTCTATCTAAAGTAGTAGAATTGTCTGAAACTTATGGCTGTATGCTGTTAGTGGATGAGGCGCATGGGACGGGGGTGCTGGGAACCCGGGGTGCGGGGGCGGTGGAATATTTGGGATGTACCGGGCGGGGGTTGATTCAGATGGGAACCCTAAGTAAGGCATTAGGGAGTTTGGGGGGATATGTGGCAGGAACTGCACCGTTAATTGATTTTCTGCGAAATCGGGCGGGGAGTTGGATTTATACCACGGGACTTTCCCCGGCAGATACGGCAGCGGGGTTAGAGGCGATCGCAATTGTGAATCAGGAACCGCAACGACGGGCTAAATTGTGGCAAAATGTCAAGTACCTTAAACAGTTGCTGGTAGAGAGTGTACCCTCAGTGGCATCGCGGTTACTGCCCTCAGAGTCCCCGATTCTGTGTTTGCAAGTCCCTGATGCTCAAACGGTTTTAGCCGTGGGGGAGGGACTCAAAGCTGCCGGTATTTTAGTGGGTGCTGTACGTCCCCCGACGGTCCCAACCAGTCGGATTCGGGTGACGGTGATGGCAACTCACGAAAAGGCTCACTGTGAGCGACTTGTTGAAGGGTTGCAGTCTCTCTTAAAATCCTGATGAACCGAACGCTAAATGCTGTTTTTCCTGCTTTAGGACTGACGATCGCCCTGATGGGAGGTCCGGGGGTATTGCCGATATTGGGGGTCCCGGAGGCAGTTGCCCAAACTCGCCCTCAAGATTTCTTGACGGAGGGGGTGCAGAAGTTGGAGGAGGAAGACTACGAGGGGGCGATCGCCGATTTGACCCGGGCGATCGAGTTAGATCCAAAGTTAGTGGATGCTTATACAGCCCGAGGGATTGCCCGTCACCGGAATGAGGATTACGTTGGTGCGGTGGAAGATTTTACAGAAGTGCTGGAAATCCAGCCCGAAAATAGTCAAGTTTATGGGTTACGCGCTTTAGATTATTTATACTTAAGAGAGTATCAGGCCGCGATCGCTGACTTTAATCGGGTGATTGACGAGAATCCCAGGGATGCCGATGCGTATATGCTCAGGGCAGAGGCACAGACGGAACTAGGGGAGTTTCAGCGAGCAATTCGAGACTATAACCGGGCGATCGAACTTTCACCGGATAACCCCACCTTTTATAGAAGACGGGGGCAAAGTCGCGCCCGGAGTGGAGATTATCCCGGAAGTATCGAAGATTTTAATCGCGTCATTGAACTCGATGCCAATGATGCCCTTGCTTATGTATTTCGGGGAAATGCTTATGACGATCGCGGGGAGAGTGAAGCAGCACTTGCCGATTACGAGAAAGCCTTGGAACTGGACCCGACTTTAGCGCAAGCCTATTATAATCGGGGAATTACTCGGCGACGGTTGGAAGATTATCGCGGGGCGATCGCGGATTATACGAAGGCGATCGAGATAAATCGGACTGATGCCAATTCCTACTTAAATCGGGGGGTTGCTTATGCGTTATTGGAAGAATTCCCCGATGCGATCGCCGACTATACCCAAGCCATTCGGTTTAATCCCAACTTAGGAGAAGCCTATTATAATCGAGGGCTGACTTACCAACGGATGGGGGACGCCCAATCAGCCCGGGCGGATTTTCGACAAGCCGCGCAACTCTATCAACAACAAGGATTGACTGCAAAATACCAAGATGCGATCAAGGCAATTGAAAATCTCAATCGGTAAGAATTGAGACTCCCCCAAAAGATGGAGAAACCCATCAGTAATTGCACGGAAAATAGGAATAGATTTCCCAAAAACATCGGGCAAGGATAAGAGCATCTCTATTCCGGGGTAAACTATAAACGTTAACCTATTGGCAAAACCAATGAAGGGAATCGATACGGCGATAGAACAGCCGCCTAGTCCCAATCGGCTGGGCGCTCGCATTGGCAAAGTGTTGATTATCGCGTACAAAGAATCGACGGATTTGCTAGAGAAGACGTTGCGTGAGGAAGGGTTAACGGCGGAAGTCGTGCGACAAGAAGAAAATCCAGCGATGCAGGACTTTTCCCCCAGTTATCGCTGTCTGCTCAACCATCGTTCAGCCTGGGAAAAAGCCTTGAAGGAACCGAAACCCACCTTAATTGTCGAAGCAGATTTTGTGCCCGTGCGGGGATTTGGAAAACTGCCGTTATCTTATCCCGGCGATCGTACCGAGGCGCTAGGAATTGCGTGGCTTTATACCTGTGCGCCCCAAATTTATAGCGTTTCTCAAGACGGCTATGCCCAAGGATTTTCTACCGCAATGGTCGCTTATATTATCACGAATCATAGCGCTGAGTATTTAATACAACTGGCGGAGCGAATCAAAAATGAAATGGGGCCGAAGAATTACTCCGCTTGGGATTCAAAAATTGATGCTTTTTTGCGCCAACACAAATTTAAAAATTACGTTCCGTTTCGCAACTATGGAGAACATGGGGGCCGTCCTAATCCCGAACATAGTAAACATCAACTCAGTTCCACCCATCGTGCGGATGTTCTGTATGGAAAACTGGCTTTTTTACCCCTGTATGCCTGCGAAGCTCGGGAGGGGACTGTGAAATTGTTGGAAGTCCGACTCAAAGCTCGGCTCAAAGGCATCGGGCGTTTGGTAATGGGACGATATATCCGATTGGCGATCTTGAAAAAGTCGAGTGTTCCAGGCAGACTCCTGAGTTTTGCCATTCGCCGACACCTGATCCTGAGACTATAGGGGGAATGGGTTAGAGTGCCGGTAAAGTATGAGCTAACCAGGACAAGAAACGGAGTCTCCCCGTCCAGATGGGTGGGGAAGAAAGCCCAAATTTTGTACAGAACCCGGGTTTGTCACCTTTACTGTACCCCTGGACTAGAGCAACCGTCAGAAACCCGGGGGATTCTTCCCCCTCAACCCGTGGAGATCGCCCCCCTTCAATTTTTGGAAACTACGTTAGGGTAAAAATAGCGTATATTTTTTCTCCTATTCAATGGTGATGTTGTTAAAACCTGTATCGGTATCCCTGAGTGCGATCGCCCTAGTAATCGGATTGAGTGCCTGTGCCAATAGTCCGAATAGCCAAACCTTAGAACGAACTTTTGCAGCGGATCCGCTGCTGGAAGAGAATGAGGGAACTCCAGTGCCACCACCTCCGCCTCCGGATCCCGCCTTGGCACCCGTGGAAGGCTCCTCTGAACTTCCCCAGGATTTCCCAGACACCATCCCCCCCTATCCCAATGCGGAATTTATCCGGACGATCGCCCCGAATGAGACTCCTGAATCCACAAAAGCGGATGCGGGAGTTGTCACCCTCTGGGAAACTTCAGATACTGCCGAACAAGTGCGGAACTTTTATCAACAACAGTTTAATCAGCCGAATTGGGAAATCGTCCCCCAAGCGAACCAAGCCGGATCCCAGCCGAATTTAATAGCTCGTCACAACTTGGATTTGCTCGTGAATATTGACGTCGAACCGCAAATCGGGATGGGGGAAAATACTCCAGAGCGGGTAGAATTTTTAATTAGTTACGTTCGCGCGAATCCGGCTGAAACCACAGGAACAACCCCCGGATCTCAACCCCCCAACACGATCGCCATTGAAGCGGCAACTCCGGTTTCTCAAGGGACTGCGGAACCCTCGGCAACACCCGCCACCCCCACTGCACTAGAACAGGTTCCCGAACAGTTGCGACCCTATCTGCGCGACTTAGAAAAAATGGGCATTGCGATCGCCCAACCCACTGGGAATACCAGCGCTAATGGCACAGAATCTCCGGTAAATCTCAACCAAGGAATTACTCGAAAGCAATTTGCGCGATGGTTGTTAGAAGTCAATAATAAAATCTATGCTAACCAACCGGGAAAACAGGTGCGATTGGCACCTACCACCGCTAACCCAGCCTTTTCCGACGTGAGTACAAACCATCCCGATTTCCCAGTCATTCAAGGATTAGCGGAAGCGGGGATTATTCCCAGTGCATTGAGTGGGGATAGTAGCGCCACTACATTTCGTCCCGATGTTATTATCACCCGAGAACAATTGTTGTTGTGGAAAGTGCCCTTAGATCACCGCAGCAATTTACCCAGCGCCTCCGTGGATGCAATTAAGGAAAGCTGGGGGTTCCAAGATGCGGGTAAAATTGACCCGAATGCGTTGCGCGCAGTATATGCCGATTTTCAGAATGGGGACCGATCGAATATTCGCCGTGCTTTTGGTTATACTACCTTATTTCAACCCAAAAAAGAGGTGACGCGGGCTGAAGCGGCGGCGGCTTTGTGGTTTTTTGGGCGACAAGGGGAAGGACTAACGGTTTCGGATGCAATGGAAAATCCCACTCCGGTAGCACCGTAAAGGCGGTATAGGAGTGAGTACATCTGGGGTACTCTTAAAACCGCCCGAACAGATGAAATCGAGGGTCGATAGTCCCCTTCTCCTTGAGATAGATACCTGGTCAAGGTTTAGAACAAAAGTGAGTCAACGTTTATCAGTGGGTCAAAAATTTTTGAGGTTATTCCTCACTACGGTACTGGTGATGATCGTGGGATGGATTCCCGTGCAAATTGCGATCGCCCGCCTGTTGGTCCCGCTTCCTCAAGCGATCGTGGTTTTAGAAGGAAATTCCAACCGGATGACCTTTGCGGCCCAGTTTTGGCAGCAGCAGCCCCATTTAGATATCTGGCTCTCGGGAGTTGGGGTGGATAATCCGGGCTATCGTCAGATTTTCCAGAACGCAGGAGTCCCGGAATCCCAACTCTATTTTGAAGTGCGCTCAACAGATACCGTGAAAAATTTTACGGATATGCGTCAGGAGTTGGTCGCCCGGGGTCTACGCCATGTCTATTTAATCACGTCAGATTATCATATTCGCCGCTCCTGGGCGATCGCCTTTTTCGTGTTTGGCAGTCGGGGTCTGATCATCACCCCGATAGCGGTACCTTCTGTGGGATTTCCTTCGGAGTCCCCCGAGCGAGTTTTTCGCGACTGCTTGCGTTCGATTCTGTGGATCTTGACCGGATATTCTGGGGCGGACCTCAATCCCAATTTGCCCTAAGTTTTCGGGCAACAAACTTGAGGAGTGAGTGAGCAGGAACTGTCGGAAAATAGCAGGGGAAATCTTAGGTAAATAATCATGTCAGTGTTAGAGTCTGATCGCTTATTTGAGACAATTCAAACCTTAGTGTTGCACCATTCGCCCAGTGGGGATGAGGGAGAGATTGATCGCTGGTTATTGAATCGATTTCAGGAGATTGGGGTGGAGGTATGGCAGGATGCCGCAGGAAATGTGATTGCTAAAACTCCGGGACGCCCGGGGGGGAAGTCCCTGGCAATTACGGGACATAAGGATGAAATCGGGGCGATCGTCAAAACCATTGAACCCACGGGACGAGTCCAAGTCCGCAAACTGGGCGGTTCGTTCCCTTGGATTTATGGGGAGGGGGTGGTGGATTTTTTAGGCGATCGCCAGGTTATCAGTGGCATCCTCAGTTTTGGGTCCCGTCACATCTCCCACGAATCCCCACAGCAAGCATTTCAGAAAGATAAACCCCTGAATTGGGAAGATGCCTGGGTGGAAACCAAATGCACCCCGGAGGCATTAGCCGAGGCAGGAGTGCGTCCCGGTACTCGCATGGTGGTGGGCAAACATCGCAAAAAACCCTTGCGCCTGGGGGATTATATCGCCAGTTACACCCTGGACAATAAAGCCTCTGTGGCAATTTTGTTAGCCCTGGCGGAAACCGTGAAGAATCCCCCGGGCGATATTTATTGGGTGGCATCGGCGAAGGAAGAAGTCGGGGCAGTGGGGGCCTTGTATTTTACCAATCGGCAACGGTTGGATGCTTTAATTGCTTTAGAAATTTGTCCCGTGGCCCCGGAATATCCGATCGCCGAGGGGGAGGTTCCCGTGTTGCTGTCTCAGGATGGGTATGGGATTTACGATGAAGGGTTGAATCGGGAGATTCGGCAGGCGGCAGAACAAGAGGCGATCGCCTTGCAACTGGCAACCATTAGCGGATTTGGCAGTGATGCCTCCATCGCCATGAAATTCGGTCATGTCGCCCGGGCTGCCTGTTTAGGCTTTCCCACCCAGAATACCCACGGCTATGAAATTGCCCATCTCGGGGCGATCGCTAACTGCATTCGCATTCTCCAACGGTACTGCCTCCAAGAATAACCCCGATGAGGATGCTTAGGGATTGGAGATTCATCAGGTCCCATCCCGTGATTTAGTCCCGGTGATGGCCGAATCGGGGCTAAATCAAAAAAATAAGCCCTACAACCCTTGCTCTGTAAGCATTGCAAGCAAAATGCCAAAAATATCTAAATTTTTTTTGAAAAAGGGGTTGACAATACTAGGCGACCTGGTTAATATATAAAAGGTGCTGAGGGCAAGCGAAAAAACGCCAAGACGACCTCAATAAAGCACGAAATACCTGCCCCCATCGTCTAGAGGCCTAGGACACCTCCCTTTCACGGAGGCGACGGGGATTCGAATTCCCCTGGGGGTATTATACCGCAGTGCGGCAGGATTCATAAAAAAGACAGCTCATTTTGAGCTGTCTTTTTTAATGCAATCCGGTTAAGTCCCCTAATTGAACCCTGGGGGAAAATTAGCCGTAATCCCAGGGATTATTCCGAGAGGTTATCAAACTTTTCCTGAACCGAGAGATTGAGTAAAGAGCGCAGGAAAATTAGAAACGTGAAACCAGAGAGGGTAAAGAAGGCGATCGCCCCGCCTGGATAGGTCCCAATCAACAGGACTGCACCCGTTAGCAGAAAAAAGCCACTAACGCAGGCATAAATCAAACTTTTAATCCCGAGATTGATGCGTTTGAGGAGGCGATCGCTTTCCAAGGACCGGACGCGAAATTCCAACTCTCCCCGTTCAATCCGTTGTTCCATGCGGCGGATAATTTCCCCTTGGCGGGGTTGTTGTAGGCGATATTGGACAAACTCTCGCGCCTGTTGAGTCAGTCCGCTAATCAGACTGGTTTTACCTCGGGAAGTCGTCACCCGGCGGATGAACGGTTTAGCACAGGCAACGGGATTATATTGGGGGTCTAACGTGCGGGCAATTCCATCGAGGGTGGTGAGGGATTTGAGAATAAACGTCATTTGGGCCGGTAAGCGAAAAGGTTGCTGCTGAAACATCGCATACAACTCGCTTCGCAGTTCCCGTAATGCCTTGATTTCTAAGGGCTTTTCCGTGAAATTTTCTAATAAAAAGGTAATCATCCGGCGCACGGGTTTCATATCCGGAACCGGCACGACTAATCCCATCTCAATTAAGCTATTGAGAACCGCTTCTGTATCTTTCCTTAAGACAGCAAAGAACGTGCGAATCATCCGGTCTTTGGCCAGAGATTTCATTTCAGCCATCATGCCAAAATCGTAAAAGATGATACTGCCTTCCTGATTGACTGCCATATTGCCCGGATGGGGGTCGGCCTGAAAGAAACCATCTTCTAGGAGTTGTTTGAGATAGCAGCAAATTCCCTGGACGTTGACTTGCTTAACATCAATGCCGCAGGATTCTAACGTTTGGCGATCGTTAATTTTGATGCCAGGTAAATATTCCATCGCCAAAACCTTGCGACTCGTGTAGCGCCAATAGATTTTAGGAACGATGATATTAGAGTAATCTTTAAAATTGTCTCGGAAGCGATCGGCATTTTTGCCTTCTTGAACGTAATCGATTTCTTGAGAGAGGAAATTGACGAATTCCTGATAAATTTCTTGGAGTTCGTATTTGCGAGTCCAGGGAAAAAAGCGATTGCAAATTTTTACGAGGTCTTGCAATGCTTGAAAATCGAGTTGAAATAATTTTTCTAACCCGGGACGCTGAACTTTGATGACCACATCGTCGCCGGTATGGAGACGAGCTTTGTGGACTTGACCCAGACTTGCAGCAGCGATGGGGAATTCATCAAAATCGCGAAACAGGGAGTAAAGGGAGTTGCCGAGTTCCGATTCAATGACCGCGATCGCCTCAACGGAACTAAATTCCGGGACCTGATCCTGCAAGGTCGTCAATGCTTTAACGTATTCTTTCGGGAGAATATCGGCCCGCGTCGATAGGGCCTGACCGATTTTAATAAAAGTTGGACCTAAATCCAGGAGGGTTCCGACTAACCATTCCGCCCGACGATAGCGGTGATGGGGGGCATTGCGCGCCACCTTGTCATCCCACCACAAATAGAACATGAACTGGGCAGCCGAGCTAAAAATATCAAGCTGACGCCCTAGCAAAGAATAGTTAGAGCGTTGCCAACGGAGTGGTTTCGGAGCCGTCTTTACCACCATTTTTCGGTCAAGCGATGTGAATTCACCCCGAACAAGCGACAAGTTCTTTACCTCAAATTGTACGATCTAGGCCATCGGATGGCGATCGTCCACCCTACTGTCTTTTATTAAAACATGAAATCGGGTCAGGGGGAGTGCCATCCTGGGGGGAAAGAGACCTAACCCCCCAGCCCCCTGCCCTAGGAGGGAAGGGGGGGCCGGAACACTGGAAGGGGGAGCATCAAAGCCCCTTCCCTCGTAGGGCAGGGGTTTGGGGAGAGGTCTCTTCCCTGGGGACTAAACCAGGGAATTGTCCACCAACTGAGGTAAGGTCAGGGTAAAGCAGGTTTCCCAGACGGTGGAGTCTTTGATGGGGGTACTGGAGACGGTAATCGAGCCATTGAGGTGCTGAACCAAACATTTAACCAGGGCCAATCCTAAGCCGGTACCCCCGATCGCCTGTTGGGTAACCCCTTGACCCCGCCGAAACTTTTCAAAAATATGGGGGAGGTCCTCGGGAGAGATGCCAGCACCCGTATTGGTTAAGGTCACGATCACTTGATTTTGTTGTAAATCAATTTGGTGAGCAGCTTGTAAATAAACCGTAGTCCCGGGGTCGGAATATTTCCCGGCATTCGTGAGCAGTTCATGCAGGATCCGCTCGAAACTTTCGGCATCGGTGTTGAGTTTAAAAAATTTCTTGCCAATCCCTTTAGGGGCGCGTTTGGGCAAGTCCAAACTGAGATTTAATCCCTTTTCCTCAAATTTGTCCTGAAACGAGTTAGCGATGTCGTTGAGGACCAGTTTCAGGTCGAGGTTTTGGACATGAATAGTGGCTTGATTGGACTCATACTCCTGAAGTTTGAGCAAATCGCGAACTAAATTGCTTTCTCTGCGCCATTCCGACTCTAGGATATCCAGATAGCGGGTTTGGCGATCGGGGGTAATTCCCGGTTGCCGCAACATCTGGATGGCGACCTTCATGCTGGTGAGGGGGGTATTGAGTTCGTGGGAGAGGGTGGTGAGGAATTCGTCCTTGAGTTGGTTTAACTGGCGCAGTTGGTCGATTTGCTGACGGGTTTTTTCATAGAGTTTGGCTTGAACGTCCAAAGAGCGCTGTAATTGAGCCGTGCGTTCTTCGACCAATGCCTGAACTTGCTGCATGGTTTGCCGGTGAAGGATAGCGGTGCTCAATTGTGCCGCTACTAATTCGACGAGACGGAGTTCCTCCTCTTGCCATTGACGGGGTGTACTGTGTTCTAGGACGAGAAAGCCCAAAACCTTACCTGGGCCGGATCCGGCACTGGGAATCCCGACCAAGGGAAAGGTGAGGAGGGCGGGCATGGTTTCTGGAGAGAAGATTGGGGAGGTGCCGATCGCCGAATTGAGGGCGAGGAGGGAACGGAGATCGGCGATCGCCAAGGAATTGGGGGCCGCTAAAAAGGCTTGCTGACACCAGTAACATTCGGACAACCAAAACGAGCGATCGCCCGGGGCAGCGGAGGACTGGCCCTCTCCAAGGGGGGTGAAAGACTCCAAATCCTCTTGGGCTTGGGGGATACTGTCAGAGACAACGGATACTTTGGCTTTGGGAATGCGCGAGGCTGCCGAATCCGGGGGCCGTTCGGAATCCCCCTCTCGGGAAGCAGCCATGCGGTTGCTCGGCTGGAGGCCCGGTTTAAACAGGGGGTCAGCATATTTTAAGAGCAGGATGCGACCGCGATCGGCTTGCAACGTTTCAGCCAGACTATGGATTGCCATCTGAAGTATTCGTTCAATATCGGCCCCGCGATGAATTGCGATCGTGAGCTCGTGGATCAGGGTTTGATATTTTTCTTTCTGGCGAACCTGTTGTTCTAGGGACCCGACTGCTTGAGTCTGGAGGACCTGATTGAAGGCGATCGCCACTTGTTCCGACAGGGCCGTGAGGTTCATCATTTCCATAGAACTCCAATAGGAACCCTGAAATTGCTCCAGATTTTCCAACCGGGCCCTCCCCGCTGATCCCCTCTTTCTTCCCTCCACAGCGACTCGAAGACATCCACGCATAACAATAATGGCTCCGTTAATCTCACCCTGAAATCGGGTGGTGATGGCTAAGACTCTGCCGACGGGCACCGCCGCTGTGGCCCCCACCCCTAAGACCTCTCGCCAAGCGCCCTGGGGATCAGAAATCGCCACCAGGTTTGCACCGTCTAGGATTTCTAACCAATTTACTCCTTGCAGAGTTGCCAATTCCTCGGGCAAGAACGGCGCATTTGGGCTGGGAGATTGCCATATCTGGGTCTGGACAGATTGGTCTTGGGGGTCTCGAACCACCATCAGACAACAATCGGCGGGGAACAACGAGCCAACCCACTCCAGGATGCCGCGCAACACACTCCCGGTCTCGGTTTGCGTCACGAGGATTTGGGCAATTTGTCTCCCTAAATCAGCGCAGTGGAACTCTTGCATGAATCGACCCGGGGATTCGGGCCTCAGAACGGGTGAACTCAGGTGTATAGTAAAAGACTCAGCCATGTTTGCGATACTTTTCCTCGTGATGAGATCCAACAGGCACAGGTTGAGTCGGTTAGGGGCAGTAATTTTCCGGCCCAATCTGGCCGGTACGGGTGCATCGAGATCCGGTCTTCGGGATCGTTCCTGCACTTGATCCACTGCATCTTGATTCTCTCAACTGTTCCTGGCTTTATCTGCAAACCGAGCTGCCATTTCATCCATCAATGATAGACCGACTCTGCTGATCCCAAACCGATCCGGATGTTTTCTAAGACACCCCGGTGGATCTGAGTCCTTTTGATCCAGATTACACCCTGGAGAACCCTAATGGCATCCGTGATTTCGCTGCAATTTATCATTTGAGCTTGATGCTACGGTTCCAACCCATTCGCAAATTCGGCGGCAGAGGGCAGAACAGACCCCTTCAGGAACCCCCCTCCCGAAAAATCCAATATTAACTGGCTTTGATAGTGCTAGTATCACCGATTGGTTACCGGAGTTGATGAAGATAGATGGAAACAGGTGCACAGGATTAAATTAGAAATATGGGCAGAATTTTTATTTCAGCCGGTCACGGGGGTTATGAGAATGGGGCACTCGATCCGGGGGTGATGGCGGGAGGAACGACGGAAGCGCGGGAAATGATTCTCCTGCGGGATTTAATTGTGGCGGAGTTGCGATCGCGTCCTGGGGTAGAAGTCTTAGTGGTTCCCGATAACCTGAGCATGAGTCAGTCTATCTCCTGGATTAACAGCCGTGCAAGGGCTGGGGATGTGGCCCTGGAAATCCATGCCAATGCCTTTGCGAACCCGACGGGCCGTGGAGCCAGCGTCTACTACATTACCAACAATGACCAACGCAAGCGAAATGCTGAACAACTGCTGCTAAGTTTACTGCGACGAGTTCCCCAGCTTCCCAATCGGGGGGTTCAACCGGATACGGCAACGGCCCTGGGCAATTTGTCGTTTAATCGCTGGGTGATTATCCCCTCTTTGTTGATGGAAGTCTGCTTTCTCACCAACCCCGAGGACCGGTCTTTGCTCCAAAATCGTCGCCGGGACTTTGCGATCGGCATCGCTGAAGGGCTACTGGCTTGGGCTACTGGGACCCCCCTGCCGGACCCTGTGCCTCCAGGGACTTCCACTTCGGGGCCCCCGAGTTATCCCCCCATTAATATCAATATTAATGGGCAGATTTATGGCGAACAGGGGGTAATTATTAATGGGAATGCTTTTATCCCCATTGATGTGGCGGATAGTTTTAAAGTGAACCTGTCCACTAATGCAACGGTTCGTCGGGTCACCTATCGAAATATAGTATATGTTCGGGCGATTGAGTTGCGGGAACATAATATCTCGGTCGGGTGGGATGGGGGGACGCGCACGGTGCTGTTGCGCTCAATTTTACAAATTTGTCCGGGCTATCTCGATCGCATTGTTGGACATGGCAACACCTCAGAAGTGCAACTGATTGTCTTTCTAAAAGGCAACAATCCCCAGGCGATCGTCCAGTTCCCGGACCTTCCCAAACTCTATCGGGAAGAAGCGGCGATCGAAGGCATCAATTACGATATCGCCTTCTGTCAAATGTGTTTGGAAACGAACTTTCTGCGCTTTAATGGGGAAATTCAACCCACCCAAAACAATTTTGCGGGTTTGGGTTCCGTGGGTGGGGGCAATACTGCTGCTTCTTTCCCTAGCGCTCGGATTGGGGTCCGCGCCCATATTCAACATTTGAAAGCCTACGCCAGTATTGAACCTTTGGTCATGGAACAGGTTGATCCACGCTTTCGCTTTGTCGCCCGTGGCATCGCCCCTTTACTGGAACAACTCAGTGGTCGCTGGGCCGCCGATCTCCAGTATGGTCAGAAAATTTTGGCCCTATTGCGACGACTGTATGAATCCTCGGGTTTGTTGTAACCCAACTTTAAACCCTCAACTCTACACCAACCCGGATGAGAGTAATCTGGGCATTCCCAACCCGACTCTCATCCGTTCGGGCCCCATCCCCTTCTACAAATCAGGACAGGTCCTCAACATTTTCTTCAAAACAATTCATAATGAGAACGAAGAAGGGGGACTAGGGATATGGGGGATAAAATCAGCTTAAAAGATGTCATCCACTTTTATGCAGAGGGGCGTAGAAACTTTAAAAATGCAGATTTTAGTGGCTTAGAATTCAAGCGGATTAATCTCCAAGAAGCGGACCTCCAGGGGGCCTATATTCGCTGGGGCGAACTCCAGGGGGCCAATCTCAAAGGGGCTAATCTGTCTTGGGCGGACCTCCAAAAAGCGAACCTGTCTGATGCAGTTCTGCACAAAGCCAACCTGAAAGAGGCGAATCTGAAAGGGGCTTGTTTACAATGGGCGGACTTGAGTGAAGCCAATCTTCAAGGGGCAACGGTGATTAAGGGCAATCTCTCGTTTGCCAATCTCCGCGATGCTTGTCTGCGTTTGGCTAAGTTTCAAGATGCCAATCTGGATAAGGCGAACCTGAATGGGGTGGATTTGCGGGTGGCAATGCTCCAGGATGCGGATTTATCCGATTCCGATATTCAACGGGGGAAACTGCAAGAAGCGAACCTCACCCGGGCGAATCTGACGGGGGCGAATCTGGAAGGGGCCAATTTACAAGGGGCAACTCTGGAACAGGCAAACCTCATGGGGGCCAATTTGACCCGGGCCAATTTCAACCAAGCTTCTCTGCAAGGGGCTAATTTGACCGATGCTAAGTTGTTTGGGAGCAATTTCGATGGGGCCAATTTGACTGATGCCAAGTTGCCAGCGATCGAGAATATGCTGGGAGTTTCTTTTAAGGGGGCCAATCTGAAGGGGGCAAGGTTGCCGAATGGAGACCCCTTACAACAAGTGCTGCTGCCGAATGGTTCGCTTCCCGATCATCGGCATCCCTCGGAGATTGCCCCAACTTCCCCGGTTGAACCGAGGACGAATCAAACGAAACAAGATTTACTGGAAATTGCCAATGGTTACTCCACAACCTCGCGATCATCTTTGTCGGGGGGTACGGTTGGGGGGTCACCGGAAGGATTGCCCGCTGCCGCCACAAGGCGATCTCCTTTAAAATCCCCAGGGCCTGAGTTCCCGCTGACTCCAGACCCCTTACCTGTGCTAATTCCTCCCTTGCCACCAGAAAATGGTAAGGGTTTACACTCGAAGGACCCCGGGATTCGGTCCCTCCTAGAAGAGGGGATACCTTTGGGGAAGCATCGATATCTTTACAGCGCGAGTATCGCCATTTCTCATCGCCGTGGTCCTGGGGAATTCCGGCAAAATCTCCTCGCTGCATACAATGGCTGTTGTGCCGTCACGGGTTGCAATGCCGAACCTGTTTTAGAAGCGGTTTACCTCAAATCTAATGATCGCAATCCTTCCACTCATCCTTCTTCGGGGTTACTGTTGCGATCGGATATTCATACGCTGTTTGACCTGTATTTGCTGGCGATCGAACCCGAATCCCTGACGATGCTGTTTTCTCCCCAATTACGGGAAACTTGTTATGCCGAATACCACGGCAAACTCCTCCGGGAGGCGACTGCCCCGGAATTTCAACCGGACCCGCTCAAACTCCAATTTCACTGGGATTTATGTCAATGGATCCAGGAGTTATAGGGAGTCTATATCGGCGTTTCTTTACATATAACCTGGGGGCTTAATCAAATAAGTCGCCCAAGTTTGATGATCCTGTTCATCAGTCCCTGTGGGTTTAGCAATCCGCCAGGTTTTTCCTTCTGCCTGCCGTTGCAAATAGAGGTCAAAGTTATTCTTGCGATCGGTTACCCGTTTTTCGGGGAGTTGAATGGTCAGGTTATAAGTACCTTGGATATGGTAAGCCAACAGACCATCAATTTTCAAAGGGTCTTGTTCCCAAATCTCCACCCGATTGACTTCATAGCTGGGGATCGGATTCTCCGATTGCCCATGCTGAGAAAGATGCTTGCGGAGTTCGGCTTTGTTTTGACTCAGTTCCAAGGCGATCGCCCGTTGCACGACTTCTTGCGTGGGCTGAAATCCGGTGAGACTTAAATTAATGCTACAGCCACTCAATAACCCGATTAAAAGGGTCAGAGCGATCGCTCTCAATATTGGTTTAATATGGATGCCACTCATGTTAACCTCCCCTTTTAGTCTCTACTATAGATCTATTCCCGTTTTGACACTCCATCTTTAACACTCTCTAACCATGACTAAAAAAACCTTGGGATTAGACGATCGCCTCCACAACTATTTCCTCTCAGTTTCTGGGCGCGAATCGGACATTCTGCGCTCTTTACGAGAGGAAACCGCCGCTCATCCATTGTCGCAAATGCAAATTGCACCGGAACAAGGTCAATTTATGGCCCTGTTGGTGCAATTACTCGGGGCCACCAAAACCCTGGAAATCGGGGTCTTTACCGGCTACAGTAGCTTGGCGGTGGCTTTAGCTCTCCCGCCCCAGGGTAAAATTGTCGCTTGCGATATTAGCGAAGATTATACGGCAATGGCGCGCCCCTATTGGCAGGCGGCAGGGGTGGCGGATAAAATTGATTTGCGAATCGCTCCGGCATTGGAAACCCTCGATCGCCTGATTGAATCTGGAGAGGCGGGTACTTTTGATTTTGCCTTTATCGATGCGGATAAGCAAAACTACGATAACTATTACGAACGTGTTCTGCAACTGGTTCGGGTTGGCGGGTTAATTGCGATTGATAATGTTTTGTGGGGGGGTCAAGTTGCGGACCCAATGGTTGAGGATGCCAATACGGAAGCGATTCGAGCCTTAAATGCTAAGTTAGTCCAGGATGAACGGATCTCGTTGAGTGTGGTGCCGATCGCCGACGGACTCACCCTGGCCCTCAAGCGGTAAGTGCGATCGCCCGTTTTCAGGCCAGAAAGCGGGTCAAGGCTCTAAAAAAATAGATAAAATATTTTTGCGCCACCCTTGACAATTTTTGATATAATTATACAATGGAAATCTGTCTTGAATTATGCCGTACAAGATAGTTCTTCCTTATCAGTTTTATCTTATCACAAAAAAATCGAATTGTCTAGGGGTTTAAGAAAAAAAAGTCGCGATTTTTTGTTTAAATCGGACTTTCTCAACTTGACAATTTTTGATATAATTATACAATGGAAATCTGTCTTGAATTATGCCGTACAAGATAGTTCTTCCTTATCAATTTTATCTTATCACAAAAAAATCGAATTGTCTAGGAGGTTCAGAAAAAAAAGTCGCGGATTGCCTCTGGGCATCGATGCCGCGAAGTTTGCTTTTTCTACGGATGCGATCGCGTTTTTGGATGCTGTCCAATCAGGTGTGATGGCAAGAGACTGAGAAATGTTACCGACGAACGGCGGGTAAATCTGGATCAGTGCTGCAAACGTTCAACTCTAGGGCTTCACCACCTTCAATCCGAACAATTCTTTGACGTTGGCTATCGGTGACTACTTCTAAACAGGCGCAACCGTATCCATAATAACCGTTAGTCCTAACAAATTCTTCGGCACTGAGGCTCGGAATATTTTCCATCCCTTGTGCTTGATATCCACCCTGGGCTCCAATAGTCCAGGTGGTATCTCTATCTGTTAGCAACCAGTTTGCGGGGGTGGGATTTTTCAGCCAACCACATCGGAGTTCGGTTGCAGTGGCAGGAAGTGTGGTGGAAATTAACGCAAGGATAACCCATCCAATTTTTTGCATAGTTGTGAGATTTTGTACCAACTTGATAATATTGCAACATAGTTCTTCCTTATCGCTTTTATAATATCACAAAAAAAATAATCCGTCTAGGGGTTGGTGAAAAAAAAGTCGCGATGGTTGGGAATTTGGGTGAGATTAGCGCCAGAGGAACAAGAGGGCAATTCCAACAAGAGAGACAACGGCACCAAGAATGGCACGAATGCTGATAAATTCCCCGAGGGCGATCGCCAGGGGTAAAACAAAGATTGGACTGGTGGAGCTCAGGGTTTGGGCGATGCCTGCGGGAGCGAATTTGAGGGAAATCTGCTGCAACCAAATCCCGAGATAGGTGCTAAAAAAAGAAGTGATGAACACGATCGCCAACAGACGTTGCGACCCTAATCCCGTGAGGACCTGGCGACCCTGTTTCCATAACATCCACAGAAGCAAGAGGGAGACTCCTGCTAATAAGCGAATCAAGGTACTCCATAAGGGGTCGATCGCCGTTTGTGCGAGGGCAGCACGAGAGAGGACCGCCCCCACTGCCTGAGCAAGGGCCGCCAGCAATCCCAAACTGACTCCAGGGAGCAGGGGGGTGGTGCTGTTGGTGCCGGAAACCCGTTCGGCAATCGTCCAAGCAACGCCAATAATCGTGATCAGCATCCCCCCCCAGGCGATCAGGGTGAGTTGTTCCCCTAAAAAGAGGATGGCGAGTAAGGCAGTGAAAGGGGGTGCCAAGGTGTGAATTAGAAGAGTACGCCTTGCGCCGAGTTGATTGAGGGCGGCAAAAAACACTGTATCTCCGAAAGTAATGCCGATTGCGCCACTGAGGATTAACAGGAACAGGGGGAGGGCAAACTCGTTGAGGGTATTGAAGGGAGGGGACAGCGATGGGAGGAAGGCGGGGGAATCGATCGCAGGCAGCAGGAAGTCGCGCAGGAAGAGGGTAAGCAGCAGCAGGGCGATCGCCACGACTCCTTTGCTTAAATTGAGCAGCATCGGCGGAATTTTTTGGCCGAGGTAACCGTAAACCACGGAAACAACTGCCCATAATAATGCCGCACTCAGGGCGGCGAGTTCACCTTTAAATTCGGCGATCGCATTCATTCGGAACAATGGATTAAATTAAGGTTCTATTTATAATATCAGGTTTAGGCAGCAATCGTTGATCCCTGGGCTGTTTCGGGGTCCATTTATTAGCACTCTCAAGGCCAGAGTGCTAATAAATATTCAGGCGATCGCACCCTGGAGGAATAGATTTGTCAAATTCAATGTAAACTTTTAAAATAGAAGCAGATCTGGTAACAGCGGTAACGATTTGCTGCTCAAAATACTGGTATCAAAGAGATATTAAAACACAAGTAGAAAGCGGGAGGATGTGGCAATGGAATACACCTTCGACATTTTAGGGGTGTCCCCCATTTTATATTTTTTTAACCAACAACAGGAGAAAGTAATCACGGATTCAGGAGTCGGAGTGGAATATCTCGGAACTCCCAAATGTACCCTAGATGCCTTTATTGATTCCGTCCAGACGGTTTCTCCTACTAAAGAGTGGGATGTAGATGGGGTGGTCCAAACGGTGATCAACTTTTGGATGCATAACCCGGATAAAATTGGCTATTGGAAAGGACGCTTAGAAGATGCGGGAGATCATAACTTATTAGTAACTCGCGTGGCGGATATGGGTTCATTACGCGCTACCTTTGAATCAATTTTGAATCATTAAGATAAGGATAACCTCTTGATGTTCGTAGTCAACGACTTCAGTCGTTCTTTCAGTTCGTAGTAACGACTTCAGTCGTTCTTTTCAGTTCGTAGTAACGACTTCAGTCGTTCTGAACCAAGGTAGCAAGACTTACGCAATCTTTAAAGTCAAAAACC
Organism: Laspinema palackyanum D2c; assembly: GCF_025370875.1. Lineage (NCBI taxonomy): Bacteria > Bacillati > Cyanobacteriota > Cyanophyceae > Oscillatoriales > Laspinemataceae > Laspinema > Laspinema palackyanum. The sequence continues at coordinate 82,060 of NZ_JAMXFD010000025.1, read as the reverse complement.
AAATGTAGAGGCGAGAAAGCAAATCGCCTCTACATTTTGCGTTAGTTCTGAAAATTTGCGTAAGTCCTGGGTAGACTTTATCAGAAGCTAACCCGTGAGAGTTCGTCCCTGAGTGAATCTACTCAACAAGACTGACTCGGTTCAGAATGGAGATGACGAGTGATACCGATCGCCCTGAAGCTACGATCGCGATCGCATTGAGTGTTCGATGAGAATCACGGCGAAAGTATCCATCATGCCTGATAATGGATAGTATGAGGACAGGTGATGGGGAGTGTAACAGCATGAAATCAGGTATATTTGCGATCGCCGCATGGACAATCACAATCACGATGAGCGCCACAATGACAGCACCAGCCGTGGCGGAAAACCCAGAACACCTGAAACAGTTGCTCGAAACTAACCAGTGTCAGGGATGTGACTTGAGCGGAGTGAATTTAGCCGGTCAAAACTTACGCGGGGCGAACTTAGAGGGCGCGAACCTTAATGGGAGTAACTTAGAGGGCGCGAATCTAAATGAAGCCTATTTAGTGAATGCCGAACTCATGGATGCTTCATTACGCGGGGCGAGTTTAATTGCGGCAAGACTGCATGGGGCGAATTTAGAGAATGTAGACTTATCCCGCGCTAACCTCACACTAGCGGGGATGGTGATTGCGAATTTAACGAATGCGAATTTGCAATCGGCGAACTTAGTCGGTGCCAACCTAGAGAGTGCCGAACTGGTGGGAGCCAATCTTCATAACACCCGACAGTCTGTGGGGGACGAGCTTCAGTTTAGTCTTCAAGATGGCGGACCCTACCCCTTTGATATCGCGGGGGTCAACCTGCGCGATGCGAACCTCACCGATGCGAACTTGATGGGTGCGAACCTGATGGCGTCGGATCTCACAGGGGTTCGGGTGAACTATGCCAATCTACAGCAGGCACAACTCGACGGTGCCAATCTGCCACAAGGATTTACGATTTCTAAGTTTTAAGGGGCGATCGTCGCAGGGTGCAGATTAAGCACTTGCGAAATTGTGAGACAACAGAGAATTGAGAGTGATAAAAACTCAATTCTCTGTTTTTTTATGGCGAAACTGGGACGGTGAGGGTTTTGACAAGGAGAACCGGATTCCGGATTAAACCCGATCGCCTGCTAAGTTGGGGGTTGCGGTACTGCCATCGGGGGCGATCGCACCCCGCAAATCAGCCTCAGCGAACTCCGTATCCGTGATTTTGGCCCCGAGTAAATTAGCCCCAAGGAGATTGGCTCCCGTCAAGTTAGCCCCACTGAGGTTGGCATTCTCCAGATTGGCGCGAGAGAGGTCCGCACGAGTCAGGTCCGCGCCGCTTAAATTGGCTCCACTGAAGTCCACCCCACTGAGTCGGGCCCCGGAGAGGGTGGCATCGACTAGGGAAGACTGAGGGCGAATCCAATAAACCCCGGCGCTGTTCGCATCGAATTCCTCGTCAAAGCAAGTATCCGCATCACAAAGAGCAGCACGGAGGTCCGCCTCACTTAAATCCGCTCCTCGGAGGTCAGCGGAACGCAGATCAGCACGGTAGAGATAAGCTTGGGCGAGGTTGGCATGGGTGAGCTTGGTCCAGCGCAGGTCCGCTTTATAAAGATAGGCGAGGGATAAATCTGCATTCGGGGCGATCGCATAAGCATTTCTCCCGTTAGGGTCAAACCCCAGGGGAAACTGGGTCTGGCTATTATAGAGGGCATTAGAAATATCCGTCCCTGCCATATCCGCCCATCTCAAATCCGTCCCTCGCAGGTCCGCCCCTTTCAAATAAGCCCCTCGCAGGTCCGCTCCCTTGAGGTCGGCCCCTCGAAAATCGGTCCGGCGCAGATAGGCGGAACTCAGGTTAATTTCCTGTAAGGTAGCATCACGAAAAACGGCTCGACTGAAATTTGTTCCGCTCAGGTGCGCTTCACAGAGATTAACCTTGGAAAACAGTCTCTCTCCTTGAGCATATTGGGTTAGCAGTTGATGAATGTCCATGAGTGTGATGGAAATCAGTAAATTGATTGAGGGTAAGAGTGGGTCGAAGTCAGGGGAAAGAGTCCTGCGTTAGAAGCGTTCCCCAATCTTAAAGATGGCGCTGAGATCTCGTTGATCGCTCACGGCAAATTCCAGACGCACGGGACCAAAATCCGTGAGTAATCGCACCCCGAGACCTAAACCGAACCCATTACCCGGTTTATTTCGGACTTCCCCGGGTTCGCCAAAGACAGATTCTGCCGAACCGAGGTCACTGGCAAAATCACCAAATACGGTGCCGCTTAAGGCTGAGGAATAGGGGAGATTTAAGTCTTCAATGATGGGAAAGCGATATTCTACGGTGCCTTGGATATAACTTTGTCCGGTGCCGATTTCGCCGTCCTGATATCCCCGCACGGAGTCACTGCCGCCCAAATTAAAGGCTTGATAGGGTGGGACATCGCCGAGGATGGTCCCGCCTTGGAGGTTAAAGACAAAAGTTTGGTTTTGAAAGGGGACAAATTGGGTAAAACTGGCACTTAAGCGGTTAAACAGGATATCGGCACTGCCAACGGGGATGGATTGTTCGGTTGCCAGTTCAAAGCGATAGCCTTGGGTGGGCCATTCGCTACTATTTCGGCGATCCTGAAAGAGTCCTAAGTTGAGGGTGACGAGGGTATCGAGACCTTGCTCGCTTAAGGTTAGGGGATTGCCGAGGCGATCGCTGGCGTAGAGGCGATCGGTAAAGGCGGAATTGCGAATGGCAACGCGCTGATAACTGGCTCCTGCGGAGAGAACGACGCCGGTAGGGGTGACGGGTTGGTAGAAGGAGAGGCTGCCTCCGAGGCGATCGACCCAAGCTTCGTGATCATGGACAAGATTCACCTCGCGATCGCCTTCGAGAAACTGGGGTTCGGGCGCTCGGGTATTAAATAAGCGGAGTTGATACCCCGGGTCGAAGGATCCAGACTCTAGCCAAGGGTCGGTATAGCGGAAAGTTGCCCCAATGGTGCGCTCACCGCCTTCCAGACGCAGATCTAGGGTTTGGTCATTTTCCCCTAGGTTGGTCAGAATCAAGTCAAGGGTGCCATGAATCCCTTTAATCGAGCTATAGCGAGGTAAGGGAACGATCGCAAAATCCGGTTCTTCATCCAGTCCTTCTTCAATGGTTTCCAGTTCTGGACGTTGCGGTTGAGTCGGGGGACTTTCTCTCTGTTGGGAAATTCCCTGTTCTAAACCCTCGCTTTTTAAATCTTCTGCGGAATAGGAGGACTGGGTTGGGCTATCAGTTGAAGAGACCTCTCCCCAAACCCCGCCCCTAAGAGGGGAGGGGCTTTGATACGCTCCTGCCGGGGGATCGAGAGATTGAAGATTGAAAGGGGTTGTTTCTGTCCCTTGTCCCCAAGCGGGGAGGCGAGTGATAAAAAGGGCAGAAGTCGCTCCTAGCAACAAGGCTAGGGCTTCTAAGGATTTATACAAGATGATGTTCGCGGTCATGCCGTTGACTCCCACAGACTCCATGATGATGTCGGGCTGCTCGTTCTGGCGATCGAGCAACCTGACTGGATAAAGGATTGATTGGGGTCGGTGGAAGAAATACCTGGCAGGTTTGCACCCCAACCGATCCCGAAATCTCCTCTATCTTAGGCATTTGTGGGACCGGCGATCGCATTGGGGGAATTGCTGCGGTTTTTTATTGATGGGGGAATCGTGACAGAAGGGCGATCGGTCCTGTGAACCCAACCCGTTTACGAATATTGGTGTCCGTCTGGAAGAATCGTATTATGGAGATTCGCACCATAGAGATTGCTGTTCCAGAGATTCGCACCGATTAAATTCGCATCGGTTAAATTAGCGCCCCCAAAATCAGCGGCAATCAGGTTTGCACTGCTCAGGTCCGCTTCTTGTAAATTTGCGCCAACAAAGCTCGTACTGACAAGATCCGCACCAGAAAAATCGGTGTTTGATAGATTGGCATTCATTAAGTCGGCCTTATTCAGGCTGGCTTTCCACAAGCTGGCCCTCTGCAAATCCACGCCGTTTAAATCCGCTTGCCCCAGTTGAGCCAGCATCAAATTAGCACGAAGGAGTAAAGCATCACTGAGATTGGCTTTTTTCAAGAGGGTTGCAGCCAATTTAGCATCGGTTAAATTGGCTCCACTGAGATTGGCCCCATTGAGATTCGCACGACCTAAATTAGCATCGGTCAGGTTAGCCCCTGCTAGGTTGATTTCCGGCAAATGAGCGCGATAAAGGTAACAGCGGCGCAGATCTACGCCGGGGAAATCTCGTTCTCCTTCTCTGTAGCGATTGAGAAGTTCATCAGTATCCATCAGATTTGTTCAAGAGTGAGTAGGACAGAAAAAATGAGAAGATAACAGCCCTGATTTCCCCTGATTTTGCCCTAAGTTGCGAGGGTTAGAACCGACTCTGTTGCTGGGATTCAGTCCTGGGATCAAACCTTAACTGTAGGCGTTCCCAGAATAAAGCCGCCCACAACCTGCCTTGCGCTTTGGTGCTGAGGATCGATGCCTTCGCTCACAGCGCCCGGACATTTCCTTAAAAACCAGCAAGTGTGGACGGCCAACACCAAAAATAAATATACGGCGATCGCCGTTTTAATTAACGATAACGTCTCTTGCGTCGCGCAGCACTGGCCTTGCGTTTACGCTTTTCCTGCGGGGTTTCAAAATGGCGACGGCACTTAACATCTGCGAGGATCCCCGCTCGCGAGACTTGCCGTTTAAAGCGACGTAAGGCAGATTCAATGCCTTCGCTTTCTCCTACCAAAACTTGGGTCATTCTTACTCCTTTTACTAGAGGTCCATTGGCTGTGAGATAGCCTCAAGTCAGAACTTTTCAGTTCTTATTTTACTTGAGGCCAGCAAAAATGGCGGCCTATCTGTATTATGCCCTAACAGGGTTGACGATAGCCCGCACGCCAGGGTGAGTATCTAATATCAAAGTGTGCAGATGAGGAGATGTCCTAGCGAAATGATGCTAGATGATTTTCACCATTCCTCTATCATGCTATTGATTAGGTTGGGGAGAATTATCTGTAACCGCCACCGCCTCCGCCGCCGTAACCACCACGCCCGCCACGGTTACCACCGCCGCCGCCGCCGCCGCCGCGTTTGTTATCGTCGCGGGGTTTTGCTTTATTTACCTTGAGATCACGCCCCATCCACTCAGCGCCATCTAGCGCTTCAATGGCAGCGGTTTCTTCTGCATCGGTGTCCATTTCAACAAAACCAAAGCCACGGGGACGCCCTGTTTCCCGGTCCGTGGGAAGGTTAACTCGTTTCACCGTACCATATTCAGCGAAAACGCTGTTTAGGTCTTGTTCGGTGACATCGTAGGATAGATTGCCTACATAAATCGACATGGAAAGCCTCCAAAAGTTTAAGGGGATTCAGTTTCATCAGAAGTACCTGCCGACGAAGCCGATTCGGATTGATCCGGAGGCAATTCTGGAGCAAATAGCAAAACTCATTACTGAATCAAATTTTTCTTCACTACTTTAACACACTGCCCCAAGGTCGGTGAGTGTTTTTGTTTAGGGAAATTATTCGGGTTCGGGAGATGGGGGAAATTGGGGGGATGGGGGAGATTGGGGAGATGGGGGGATCGGGGAGAGGGGACTGGGTTTTTCTCTCTAATTGGGTGGCTAATTAGTAGAGATGTAGAGATTTTGTCAGGAAACCTGGGGATCTGGCCGCTACTCTAACCAGATTCTAAGCATTCGCGGAGGCGATCGGCTAGATATTGCACCTGGGGCTTTCTCAGCATGGTGAGGTGGTTCCCGGGAATCCGAATCAGTTTGATGGGTTCCTCGGTGAGTTGGCCCCAGCCCAAGGTTGGATCCTCACCAGTGGCGATCGCCCGATCGCTGGAGTTAATCAAGGTTATGCGATCGGGATAAATCGAGGGTTGATAGTGCAGAACCGCTTGACTATTTGCTTGGAAAATGGGTAACAGGGGGCGCAGGGCGACTTCCCGTAAGATGCGGCGATCGGATGTGGAATGCAAAGATTCCGCCAGGGTCGTTTGGGCGAGATAACGGTGTAAAAAATTGAACAGGGGATGCACTCGTTGAGGGAGGCGATCGCCCTTGGGATTAAATCCTGCTTTCTCCCGCTGTTTCCCTTGGGTCATCAAATAAACATAATCCCGTAAAAACGGCCAAATTGAACTCGCTGCCGTGGTGAACAAAAATTTACCCCCCTGCCAGAGAGAGGGTTGATTCGTAGAAACTGGCGCAAGGGTATCCAAAACCGCCAATAACCCAACGGCATGACCCGCTTTTTTTAATTGTTGGGCCATTTCAAACGCCACTAACCCCCCAAAGGACCAACCCCCTAAGAAATAAGGACCTTCCGGTTGTATAGTCCGCATGGCTTTAATATAATAAGCCGCCATGTCTTCTAGGCGAGTTAGCGGGGGAGATTTGCCTTCTATGCCTTGAGGTTGTAACGCATAAAAGGGTTGATTTTTTCCCAAATGTAAGGCTAATTCATAATAAGGAAAGACCACGCCGAAAATGGGATGAATGCAGAAAAAGGGGGGATTTGTGCCTTGGGTTTGGATGGGAACTAAGGGAGAACAAGGCAGGTTGTCTAGTTCAGAAAAGAGACAATCCGCTAATCCTTGTAAAGTGGGATTGAGGAAGAGTTTAGAAACGGGTAATTGTTGCTGGAATTGCTGGTTAATTTGAGTCAGGAGTCGGACGGCGAGGAGGGAATCGCCGCCTACGTCGAAAAAGTTATCATTCATACTCACGCGATCGCACTTGAGCAAGGTAGCCCAAATTTGAGCTAAAGCCGCTTCACTGGGGTTACCTGGGGGGATAAACTGCCCCGGGGCAAGGGTTCCGGGGGCGGGTAATCGGTGATGATCAAGTTTGCCGCGATCGGTCATAGGCAGGGACTCTAGCACAATCAACTCCTGGGGAATCATGTATCCGGGTAACGTTCTGCCCAGAAAACTTTGCAGTTTCTCCAGGTTAATCGGTTGATTCCCTTCCGGCACAATATAAGCAACCAGTTGACCCCGGTCTGTGGCAATGACTTGGGCTTGTTTTATGTTATAATATTGGGTAATTGTTATCTCAATTTCCCCTAATTCTATCCGATAACCGCGAACTTTAACCTGATGGTCTAAGCGACCTATAAATTCCAAATTGCCATCGGGTTGATAGCGGGCTAAGTCCCCGGTTTTGTACAGCCGGACTGTTTGTTCTGGAGTAAAAGCGTGAGTAATAAACCGTTCTGAGTTTAATTGCTGCCGATTGAGATACCCTCGCGCCAATCCCTCCCCGGCGATATAAATTTCTCCAGGAATTCCAATGGGAACTGGCTGCAAATTGGCATCCAAGAGATAGACTTCCATATTAGGAATAGGGCGACCGATGGGCGGGTTCTGAGTGGGGTCGGTAATTTCGGCAACGGTAGCCCAAACTGTGGATTCAGTTGGACCATAGGCATTGAAAAAGTAGCAGGAGTTAAACCAGCGTTTAGCTAATGCTAGGGAACAGGATTCTCCGGCAGAAATTAGGGTATGGAGGGCGGGTAATTCCCCGGTCGGCAAGGTTGCCAAAACTGCGGGAGTGAGGGAGGCATGAGTAATCGCAAATTTGCTCAAAAAGGTCATTAAAGCGGTTCCGCCATAGCGGGATTCTTCGTCCGCTAAATAGAGGGTTGCGCCGGTACTGAATGCTAGAACAATTTCAAAGATTGAGGCATCAAAACTCAGGGAGGCAAATTGCAAAATTCGGCTATTTTGATTCAGTTGAAAGACTTGATGTTGGGCGAGGATTAAGTTAGAGAGTCCTCGGTGTTCGATTAAGACGCCTTTGGGTTTTCCGGTGGAACCCGAGGTGTAAATCACATAAGCGAGATGATCCGGAGTGATGGGATAAGTGAGGGATTCTGGACTTTGTTGCGCGATCGCCCCTTGATGTTGTTCTAAATCCAGGATGGATACTTGGGGGGAAGTGTGGGGGGGGATAAAGGGCGATCGGGTCAATAGGAGAGAGACATCGGCATCGGATAGGATAAACTGGAGTCGTTCTGGGGGATAGGTGGGGTCACAATAGAGATAGACGCCCCCTGCTTTGAGAATGCCAAGGATACAGGCGACTGCATCGATGGAGGGCGGTAAACAAAGACCCACTAACTTTTCCTGTTTAACCCCCAATTGTTGTAGATACCGGGCGATTTGATTGGATTGGTGGTGTAAATCTTGATAAGTGAGAGAGTTTTCAGCAGAGACGAGGGCCAGGTGATTGGGCGATCGCTGAACAATTTCTTCAAATAAATGCAGAAAGGAGGGATGCTGTAGTTGGGGTTGAGGAAGGAATGGATAGACAGGAGAATTAAATTCAACCAACAGGCAGTCCCGTTCCCCTGGCGTTAAAATCTGCAAATCTGAAATCTTTTGATTCGGGTCAGTGACAATTTCAGCTAACAGCGTTTGAAAATGTCCCATCCATCGGGTGATTGTGCTAGAGTCAAATAAATCTGTACTATAAATCACTTGACCTTTAATTTGGTCAGATTCTTCCCATAAATTAACCTCTAAATCCAGTTTAGCCCTAGGGATGTCCCACTCTAACAGACTCAAGGTGAGTCCGGGCAATTCCAGGCCATTCCTTGGTGTATTTTGCAAGCTAAAACTGACTTGAAACAGGGGGTTTTGACTCAAATCTCGCTGAGGATGCAGTTCCTCAACCAGCTTTTCAAAAGGCAAATCCTGATGGGCGTAAGCGGCGAATGCCAAAGATTTGACTTGAGTTAATAACTCCAGAAAGGTGGGATTTTCGGATAAATCCGTTCGTAGGACTAAACTATTGACAAAAAAGCCGATTAACCCTTCAATTTCCTGATGATTGCGGTTGGCAATGGGAGAACCGACTGCAATATCGGTTTGTCCAGTGTAGCGATAAAGTAACGTTTTAAAGGCCGCCAGCAGGGTCATAAACAGGGTGGTTTCCGTTTGCTGACTCAACTGTTTAATCGAGGCGGTTAAGGCGGGAGAGAGGGCAAATTGTTGTTGTCCCCCGCGATAACTGGGAATCGGGGGTCGAGGGCGATCGCTAGGTAGATTCAGGGGAGATAAATGCTGTAATTGCTGTTTCCAATAGGTTAACTGGGTTTCCAAAAACTCTCCCTGCAACCATTGCTGCTGCCATTCGGTAAAGTCAGCATATTGAAGTGGTAAACCCGGCAAAGGGGAGGATTGCTGATTAGCAAAGGCAGTATATAATTTCCCCAACTCCCCCAGCAAGATGCCAATGGACCATCCATCGGCAACAATATGATGAAAATTCAGCAACAAAATCGAGTCCGTTTCACTGCGTTGTAACAGAGAAATTCTCAGTAAAGGACCGGTGGTTAAATCAAACGGTTCTTCTGCCGCTAAAGTTGCCAAGCGTTGCGCTTCTGAGTCTCGTTCAGATGGGGGAAGATGCTGCAAGGCGATCGCATTCACAGCAAGGGTCAATTCTGGGGAAATCACTTGCACAACTTGTCCTTCTAAAAGAGCAAAAGTAGTGCGTAAGCTTTCATGACGGCGAACAATTTCATTAAAACTTTGTTCTAAAGCGGATAAATTGAGTTTCCCGGTCAGTTGAATCGCTGCTGAAACATTGTAAAATGGATTATCCGGCGCTAATTGGTTGAGAAACCATAACCGTTGTTGGGCAAAGGACGCGGGAAAGACAAAAACCTCGGTTTCTTGAGTCATGTTAAGTGAAATTTCCTCGAATTAAACGGATATAGCGGTTCCCCAAGTTATGAGTAGGGTGGGCACTGCCCACCGACAGGAGTAATGTGGGCAGTGCCCACCCTACAATTGCGCTATCTATCTGTACCATGAAAGTTCAGAAACCGCTATATCATGACTATTTGCGATCGGGGTTTAACGAGGATAACTTCATCCGCCGCCTTTCTCGGGAAACGGGAACTAATGCTGGTGCATGAGGGTTAGAATTCTGCTGTTTTAATCCCTGAACCACAGGCGCTAATTCGGCAATAGTGGGCGATTCAAAGACACTGCGTAAAGGCAACTCTAGCCCAAATTTATCGCGGACTCGGGAGGCGAGTTGGGTTGCCAGTAATGAATGTCCCCCGAGTTCAAAGAAATTATCGTGTATTCCCACTCGTTTTATCCCCAAAACTTCGGCCCAAATTTGGACGAGATGTTCTTCGGTGGTTGTACGCGGTGGAGTATAATTTCCGGCTAATTCTGGGGTGATAGCGGTGGCAGTGGGTAAGGCATGGCGATCGACTTTGCCGTTCGCAGTGAGGGGAAGATACTCTAATACCACAAATGCTGAGGGTATCATATAATCGGGCAGTGTTTGGCTGAGATATTCCCGCAATTCCGGCACAAATTGACGCGCTGCTTTTCCTTGTAAGGGATTGTTGGCATAAGCAACTTCGGCACTGGGTTCGGGACTCGCTTCTAGGATGAAATCGGTAATATCTTCCCGCACAAAGACGACATCATAGCATCCCTCGACGCTGGAATCAGACCAGCGAATCTGAACGCGATAGGGGATGTCTAAATTATACCAGTCTTCGGGATTGATACCTGAATTTTGCAGGGGTTCAACGGCTTTTTTCAATTGACCCGCTGTTTTAAATTGGGTAGAATTAAACAGCCATTCTGTTGCTTGAACTGCGGCATTGACTCGGCTATTTTGGACCCGCGAGAGTCCGCAGATATCGGGGTTATGTTCGATTAAGTGTTGGCGCAGTTTGTCCAGGGTCCAATCGTCGTTAGTTTGCCCCTGATTCAGCCAGTTAATCCGATGAGTTTTTTTTGATTTGGACTGAATCTCGGTTGTTGCTAGATGGAGAATGGCATTATACCGAAACTGGGTTAATTCATTCTGAGAGTGACCGCGCATCAGTTGAATTTCTACGGTTTCAATCTGGGGGATACGAGATTTTAAGGTATTGAAGAATGCCGGGTCTACGGCTAATTCTACCTCTTGAAAGAGTTGCATTTCTACCCGTTGTTGTAACTGTTGGCGCGTGAGGCAAGGTTGGGCGCGAGTTAGTTCCACATCGGTATAAAAGGCTTTGAGGAGGGGTAAACTCCGTAAGTCGCCGATGAAGATGTGCCCGCCTGGTTTGGTGGCGGTGACTGCCCCAGAAATGGCCTCAATGAGGTAGTCTAAACTGGGGAAATATTGGACGATGGAGTTGAGAATTACGGTATCAAAACTCTGGGGGGCAATACTTTCAAAATCGGTAGCTAGTTTTTCGAGTAAGGTGACTTGATTTAAGTCGTATTTGCCCAAATGTTGGCGAATAAAATTGAGGGAGGGGGGCGAAAAATCGGTCCCGCAATATTGGGTGGTTTGCGGGGCTATTCTAAACAGTAATAATCCGGTCCCGCAGCCAATTTCTAGGACTTGATTCGGTTCTAAGGCTAAAATTTGGGCTGCTTGATGGTCTACCCATTCCCGCATCTCTGCTGGGGGGATGGGTTCGCCGGTATAGCTGCTATTCCACCCGACAATATTAAAACTGGGTTCCATGCCAACGGCGGGCATTTGATAAGTTTCATTGTAGAGAATTTGCCATTGTTGCACTTGTTCTGCTTGCAAGGCAATGGGGTTCAGGGCGACCTGTTCTACTTTCTTCAAATTTAAGGCCAGATAAGCAGTTAATTGGGTCTCTCCTCGCTCATTTTCCGAGGCAGTGACGAGGGTTTGATTTACTGTGGGATGTTGGGCTAAAGTTGCTTCAATTTCTCCTAATTCAATGCGGAATCCGCGAATTTTTACTTGTTGGTCCAGACGACCCAAAAACTCCAGACTGCCATCGGGTTGATAGCGGACTAAATCCCCGGTTTTATACAGCAAATTGCCCGGTTCGGGGTGGAAGGGGTTGCAGATAAATGCTTCGGCAGTGAGTTCGGGATGGTTGCGATACCCTCTGGCGAGTCCATCTCCGCCAATATATAATTCTCCAGGAATACCGATCGCCACCGGGTGAAACTGTCGATCGCAGACATAAAGTTGAGTATTGGCGATCGCCTTGCCAATTCCCGGGTTCATCTCCCGACCCTTGCCGACAGGAATGATTCCAGAGGTAGTGACAACAGTATTCTCCGTGGGTCCGTAATTATTCACCACCTGGAATGGATGAGAGGGTAACGGATGGTGATGCAATGTTTCTCCCCCGGTGAGTAACAGGCGCAAGGGAGTCTGTTCCGGCCACTTTAATTGTAAGACTTGTTCCGCTAAGGGGGTGGGTAAAAAGCTGATGGTTATCGCATTTTTCACCAACCAATCCCGCAATTTTTCCGGCGATCGCCGGGTTTCGTTATCCACGATATAAATACAAGCGCCTGCGGTTAAATAGGGCCAAATTTCCCACCCACAGGCATCAAAGGCAACTCCGGCAACCTGGGTACTGCGATCGCTGGCAGACACGGCAAACGCTTGTTGATGCCAATAGGTTAAATTTAACAGACTCTTTTGCTCAATTTCTACCCCCTTCGGTTCCCCAGTAGAACCCGAGGTATAAATCACGTATGCGAGGGAATTTGGCGTCACCGAACTGCTGAGATTTTCATCCGGTTGGCGTTCAATTAGCGCCTTGTCTGTATCCAAACATACAATCTTACAAATAACTCGACTAAATTGAGATAAACTGGACTGTTGAGTGAGTAAAACCGGAACTTTGGCCTCGGTTAACATCCGATTTAAACGACTGCTGGGAACTGAGGGGTCTAGGGGTAAATAAGCGCCCCCTGCTTTGAGAATTCCCAGCATCGCCACTGCCATTTCTAAGGTGCGATCGAGGCACAATCCCACAACAACTTCCACCCCTACCCCTAATTTTTGCAAATAATGGGCCAGTTGGTTACTCCGGCGATTTAACTCCCCATAAGTCAGGGTTTTGTTCCCACACACTAAAGCGGGTTTGTCTGGATTTTCTGCTGCCTGAATTTCGACTAACTGATGGATCGCTAACTCTTGGGGATACTTCACCTGAGTTTGATTCCACTGCACTAATAATTGATGTCGTTCTGCTTCACTTAAAATCGGTAAATCGGCAATCCGTTGGTCCGGGTTTGCCACAATTGCTTCTAGTAAGGTTTGAAAATGGGCGACTAACCGGACAATGGTGGGTTCGTCAAACAAATCGGTGCTGTAAATCACAAATCCGCTAATTCCGTCCCGACTATCTACCCACATCGGATTAGTAGAGGACTGTTCCCATAAATGTAATTCTAAATCAAACCGGGCAGTCCCCGCTTCTAACCGTTGGGGACTCAAGGTTAATCCCGGTAATTCTAACTCCTGCATCGGGGCATTTTGTAACGCAAATGCGACCTGAAACAGGGGATTATGATTTAAAGACCGTTCTGGATGCAACTCTTCGACTAACTTTTCAAAGGGAACATCCTGATGAGCATAAGCGCCTAATGCCACGGGTTTAACCCGGGCCAATACTTCTCGAAAAGTTGGATTTCCTGATAAATCGGTTCGGAGGACTAAACTATTGACAAAAAAGCCAATTAAGGGTTCAATTTCACTGCGATTGCGATTGGCAATGGGGGAACCGACTGCAATATCTTCTTGTTGCGTGTAGCGATACAACAAGGTTTGAAATGCCGCCAGTAAGGTCATAAATAAAGTGACCCCTTCCCGCTGACTCAATGCGGCTAATTCTGCACTTACAGCCTTGGAAATCTGCAACCCATAACGTTTTCCGCGATAACTGGGGACCGCAGGACGAGGGCGATCGCTGGGTAAATTCAGCATGGAAATTCCCTCTAACTGTTGTCGCCAATAGGCCAATTGTTGCTCTAAAATTTCCCCTTGTAACCATTCCCGCTGCCAATGGGCAAAATCTGCATATTGAAGGGTCAATTCTGGCAGGGGAGACAGTTCTCCCTGGACAAAAGCGCTATAAAGTATCCCCAATTCCTGAATCAGTACCCCAATCGACCAGCCATCGGAGATAATATGATGCATATTCAGCATCAGTAAATGTTCCGATGCCGTTAATTGAATTAAAGAAATCCGCAGTAAAGGACCCGTGGATAAATTAAACGGACGTAGCGCCTCATGGGTGATAATCCGTTCCACCTGCTTCTCTCGTTCGGTGGCGGATAAATTCTGCAAATTCAGCACATGAATCGGAACGGGAATATGAGCTTGAATCTCCTGAACTCCTTCTCCTTTCCTCTCGGGGAAAACCGTTTTCAACCCTTCATGACGGCGGATAATTTCCTGAAAAGCCGCCTCCAGGACCTCTACATTCACCTCCCCCGTTAACCGCACTGCTGCGGGCATATTATAAAAGGGATTGTTCGGCACTAATCGGTCTAAAAACCAGAGGCGTTGTTGAGCGAAGGAGAGGGGTAAATTCCCGGTTCGGGAAATTGGTTTAAGATTAGTCGGCGTCTCGGTGACACTGCGGTTCGCCCGCTGAAAGAAGCTCAAAATATCCCCTTTATGTTGAGAAATTTGGTTGCGGATTTCAGGAGTTAACCGGCCTTCGGGAGCTTGGCAAATTAGGCGACTGCCTTCTACGGTTAACTGAATCTCTAACTCGCGCAATTCTGATAAAAATTTTAGGGTATTCAAAACTCTACCTCTTCTGTAAAATCCTGGTTTGGATTGGACCATTTGGGCTGTTTTGCCGCCCAAGAAACTGTTTCAATATAGTTGGCTAAACTCGCCACCGTTGGCGCTTCAAATAATTGACTGACTGGTAACTCGATTTTTAACCCGTCGCGAATCCGGGAAATGAGTTGAGTTGCCAGGAGGGAATGTCCTCCCAACTCGAAGAAATTATCATAAACACCTACCTGCGGTTTTCCTAACACTTGTCGCCAAATGTCCACCAACAATTCTTCAACCGAAGTTCGAGGTGCTACATAATTTTCTGGTAACTCCTCAAATGTTGTCTCTATCTCAGGTAAGATTTGCCGGTTGATTTTTCCATTTTGTGTCAACGGTAACACTTCTAGGAGAGCATAGGCAGCAGGTAGCATATAACGGGGTAATTTTTCACTCATAAACCGCCGCAATTCACCAATATTCAACCCCGAAGATTCCCCGGGAGTGACTCGGGGGACCACATACGCAACCAATTGTTTATCGCCGGGTATCTCTTCTTGGGCGATCGCCACTGCTGCTGCAACTCCCGGATGCTGACACAACATCGCCTCTATTTCCCCGAGTTCAATCCGATAACCCCGAATCTTCACCTGATGGTCAATTCGCCCTAAAAACTCCAGATTCCCATCGGGTTTATACCGCCCTAAATCCCCCGTTTTATAAAGTCGCCTTCCCGATGTATCCCCGGGATAAATGATAAAGCGTTCCTCGGTTAATTGCGGACGATTCAGATACCCTCGCGCCAGTCCATCCCCACCTAAATAGATTTCCCCAGAAATCCCCACGGGTACTGGTTGCAACTGCTCATCCAACAGATAAACTTCCGTATTGGCAATGGGTTTACCAATGGGAATCGTCTTCGCTGCTTCCGGGAGGGAATCTATCCGGTAATAGGTGGAAAAAGTGGTATTTTCTGTCGGTCCATAAACATGAAGCAACTCCTGTGGCATCCCTTGTTTCAGCAGCTTTTTCACCCAGCGGGGATCGACAGTTTCCCCTCCAAATAATAAGCAGCGCAAGGACTGAAACCCTTGGGGAATCGCCCGAACCACCTGCTGAAATAACGCTGTAGTTAAGAATAATATATCAATTTGTTTCTCCTGCAATTCCCGAACTAAATCGTGAGGAGAGAGGATAACTGCCGGACTGATTCCCACTAAGTGAGCGCCATTGAGCAACGCACCCCAAATCTCAAAAGTTGCGGCATCAAAAGCGAGGGTTGCTGCTTGAGCAATCCGGTCCTGGGGGGTGATTTGGATATAATTTGTATTTAAAACGAGACGATTGACTGCGCGGTGAGAAACTGCCACCCCTTTCGGTGTTCCCGTTGATCCCGAGGTGTAAATCACATAAGCAAGACGACTCCCGGAAATTGACGCCGTGAGATTCTCCGGGGATTCCTGGGAAATTGCCTGCCAGTCGCCATCCAAACAAACCCGCACCTCTCCCACAGCGCTCAATTGCTGCTCAAATCGTTCCGGCGTAAGCACCACCCGAATTGCCGCATCTTCCCCCATCCACTCCAGGCGATCGCGCGGATAACTCGGGTCTAATGGCAAATAAGCACCCCCCGCCTTCAAAATCCCCACCATTCCCACAATTGCCTCCAGGGATTGTTCGGCACAAATTCCCACTACCTCCTCAGACTCTATCCCCAATTTTTGTAAATAATGCGCCACTTGATTGCTGCGCCGGTTCAGTTCCCCATAACTCAAAGATTCCCCGGCGATCGTCACTGCCACCGCCTCCGGATGCGCCAACACCTGCGCCTCAAATTGTTGAGGAATTCCCCCTTGGGGATACTCCGTTTGCGTCTGATTCCACTCCCTTAATTTCCCCTGTTCCTGCTCACTGATTAATCCCACCTGATTGATGCACTCCTCTGGATTTTTAACCATATTCTCTAACACCGTTTTAAACTGTTCCAACATCTGGTTAACCGTCTCCCCCTGAAAGCGACTGCGATTGTAAACCACCAATCCCCGCAGACCCTCCCCATGCTGCCAATCTTCCCCATAAGTGCGGCGAAAACTGTCTCCCGCCTCCCACAAATGCACCTCTAAATCAAACCGGGTGGTCTTCACCCCCAAACTCATAGAACTCACCGTTAACCCCGGCAATTCCAACTCCTGCATCGGGGCATTTTGCAAATTAAACACCACCTGAAATAGGGGATGAACCGTTAAAACCCGGTCCGGATGTAACGCCTCCACCACCTTTTCAAAAGGCAAATCTTGATGAGCATAAGCGCCTAACGTCACCTCTCGCACCCGCGCCAAAAACTCCCGAACCGTCGGATTTCCAGCCACCGAAGTCCGCAACACCAAACTATTCACAAAAAACCCAATTAACCCCTCAATTTCGCTGCGGTTGCGATTGGCAATCGGGGAACCCACGGTCACCTCATCCTGCTGACTGTAGCGAGATAACAGCAGTTGAAACCCCGCCAACAGCGTCATAAATAAAGTCACCCCCGCATCCTGGGATAACCGTTTTAACCCCTGGGTCAGAGCAGGAGAGAACTCAATTTGTAGACTGCCTCCCTGATAGCTAGGTCTGGGGGAAGGGGGGAAATCTCCCGGTAAATTCAGGGGAACAATCCCCCGTAATTGCTGCCGCCAATAGCCTAACTGCTGCTCTAAAACCTCTCCTTGAAACCACTCCCGTTGCCATTCGGCAAAATCCGCATATTGTAAAGGTAATTCTGGCAAATTAATCGGACGATTTGCCACCAACGCCCCATAAATTTCTCCCCATTCCCGAATCAACACCCCCATCGACCAATCATCAGAAATAATGTGGTGCAGATTTAGCAGTAAAATCCACTCCAACTCCCCTAATTGCAACAGAGTCACCCGCATTAAAGGACCCGTGGATAAATTAAACCCCCGTTCCGATTCCACCCCCGCCAATCTTTGGACTTCGGCGAACTGTTCCTCGGGGGGAAACCACCTTAAATCCACCCAATTCAGAGGAATTTCCGCCTCCGGTGCAATCACCTGGACAGGTTCCCCTTCCACTGCTGCAAACCTCGTCCGTAATGCTTCATGACGGTTGCCAATGGCGGTAAAAGTAGCGGTTAAAGCGGTTAAATTCACCTCTCCAGTTAACCGCAATGCTGTGGTGACATTATAGAACGAATGACCGGGAGCAAACTGGTCAATAAACCACAATCGCTGTTGAGCAAAAGAGGTGGGGAAGACAAATACATCTATCTCCGGAGAGAGATTTAAACCATCCGGCGAGGGGGTTAAAGGAGAGTCAAAACAGTTGGATTCCATTGGGGTCATCTGGAAAAACAGTAAACCTCAGCGCACCCCATCGGAGGCAATTTGGTCAAATCCACGGGTTAAAACCCGGGAATGGGTGATTTAAACCTAGATTCAACCTCAGTCACCCCGCAGAGAGTCAGCAGTCAATCCTTAACATGAACTGCCGCTACAGCGCTGATATTTCCTAGAGGATAGACCCCCCCTCCCCGGTTGTCCACACACCAGAGGAAGAGAAGGGGAGAGGGTTAACGTATAATTTAAAGTTTATATTAAGTGTTAGTAACGGTTGTTTGAATGGGTCAGGCGCTTGGGTATGGAGTGAGAAGCGCTAAGTTGAGAACCTCAGCATTGGACCGGAACCAGCAAGAGGGATGTTTTGTTGTATATTCACCGACTCGGACACCAGTATCCACAAGGGTTACCCTAATCCGAAGTTTCCGTCCCCTTGCGGGGAATTGATAGGGATTAAACCTCACAGGCTTACGGAGCAGCCGGGCACGTTGAGCGCTCGTTTGAGTTTCCGTCCCCTTGCGGGGAATTAATAGGAATTAATACAGGGGTTACTCCTTAGTAATCCCTTAATACTCCATTGGTAGTTTCCGTCCCCTTGCGGGGAATTGATAGGGATTAACGTTTGGGGCAATGACCGCCATTCGGATGCTGGGTATGGTGTTTCCGTCCCCTTGCGGGGAATTGATAGGAATTAACCAACATCAACGGCAGTGGGAAGATGATTTTCCCTCATGTGTTTCCGTCCCCTTGCGGGGAATTGATAGGGATTCACTATTCTGGGAGTGGCTCGGGCTAGAGTTCCGAGCAAACAAGTTTCCATCCCCTTCCGGGGAATTGATAGGAATTCACTATAACACAAGCAAACTGGAGGAGTGGCCAGAATGGCCCTTCGGGTTTCCGTCCCCTTGCGAGGAATTGATAGGAATTCACATCGGGCATTTGCAGCTATTGGGATCCGCAAATTCTTTCAGCAGTTTCCGTCCCCTTGCGGGGAATTGATAGGGATTAACTTGCCATCTGGTGAGTCTATGAAGAACTTGGACTCGGAGGTCTAAAGTTTCCGTCCCCTTGCGGGGAATTGATAGGGATTAACCGTTCTTCATGTACAGTGCCGGTGTGGTGAACGGGCAGTTTCCGTCCCCTTGCGGGGAATTGATAGGAATTAACTCGATAATGGTATTCGACGAAGCCGGGATTTTCGCTTCAATTGAAGAGTTTCCGTCCCCTTGCGGGGAATTGATAGGGATTAACAATCTGGACGAAGTACCGTCTGGATCTCAAGTGAATCAAGTGTTTCCGTCCCCTTGCGGGGAATTGATAGGGATTAACATTTCCTGGAGGTCAGAGCCGACGGGCAAACTTTTCATGTTTCCGTCCCCTTGGGGGGAATTGATAGGGATTAACAAATCATGGGGAAACTACACTAACCAAATCGAATGGGACCTGTTTCCGTCCCCTTGCGGGGAATTGATAGGGATTAACGCTAGGTTGTATGGCGATGGGAATGGCCATGAATGTAGAGTTTCCGTCCCCTTGCGGGGAATTGATAGGGATTAACCCTATCCTGTTGAAACCGTTGCACTCTCTAGTTTTCAAGGTGCGATTGCGCCAAAGTACAGAGGGTCAACGTTACAAAACTTAACGCGCTGCTTTAGCGGGGAAAGATTGACGGAAATCAATCTATGAATGAACAATAGCGCAAAAGGAGCGAATAAAAAAGCGGGAAATTACCCGCTTTATCTCCTCCTAGCTCAAAATTACGCCCGAATCCTCCCTCTAGCTCTTTCCGTCAAATCCCAGGAAAAATTTACATTTCGTTACAGAAGCCAAAACCCCCATCGGGTCAAAGGTTGGGGAAAAAATCCCCCCCTTTGACCCGGGATAACCCCTTCAAAAAATTAAATAATCCGGGGGTTCATACAGCGGAGGACTGCCGTAAATTTTCGCCTGCTTCTTCGCCGTCCGAGTCAACGGATAGGCGCGCAGACTGTCTTCCGACAGGTTCAACACCTTCACCCAGCGATTCTCCATCAACCCCGTGAGAGTTTCCTCATCCAGGGGACACTCAAACACCGAATACTGCTGACTCGAAAAAGGCTGATAAATTTCGGGTCAATAGAGCCAATTTCTAATTGTTTTATCAAATTTTATAACAGCAATACCATCTATATATAGAGACAACGCACGGTTTTTCCCATATAGTTATTGATGGCTTGTATAAAATCGAGTCCAAAATATATCATGAGAAAAAAGCGGATTTGATATTAAAATAGAATACAATATCAGAACAGCAACCCCCATCGAATCTCGATGATAGACCACGATCGCCTATTCAAAGAACTCCTAGAAACCTTCTTCCCCGAATTCTTGGAACTGTTTTTCCCCGAACTCTGGAACGCCATAGACCCGGACTCTTTATCGTTCCAAGATAAAGAACTCTTTACCGACATCACCTCTGGGGAGAAATACGCAGCGGATCTCGTCATCCGAGCCCAACTGAAATATGGGAAAATCCCCATCCTGATTCATCTCGAACCTCAAGGGCGCAGCGAGTCCAGCTTTCCACGCCGGATGTTTATTTGCTTCTGCCGGTTGCGGGAAAAATACGCGATCGGCATTTATCCGATTGCGGTGCTATCCTTTGATACACCGCAACGACCGGATCCGAATTACTATCAAGTCGAATGTTGCGGCAAAGAAGTGAACCGATTTAACTATGAAGTCGTCCAGTTAAATCGCCTAAATTGGCAAGATTTTCGGGACTGCAACAATGCGATCGGCTGTGCATTGATGGCAAAAATGCAAATGGAAATAGGCGATCGGCCCCGAGTCAAGCTAGAATGTTTGCGACTGCTGCATCACCTACAACTGAATCCAGCCCGAACCCAGTTAATTTCCGAATTTATCGATATTTACCTCCGTTTAAATCCAGAAGAACAAGCCCTATTTCAAGCCGAATTGAGTACCATTTTACCCCAAGAACAGGAGGGAGTTATGGAAATCGTCACCAGTTGGATGGAACAAGGAATCGAACAAGGGATGCGGCAAGCAACGGTTTCCCTGGTTCAGCGTTTACTCAATCGCCGTTGCGGGGGCATTTCTCCCGAGTTAGATTTGGCAGTACAACAGTTATCGACTCCCCGGTTAGAGGAGTTGAGCGAGGCCCTATTGGATTTTACCAGTGAAGCGGATCTCGTCGCCTGGTTGAACGAAAGAACTGAGGGTTAATAGTTTAAATGCGTCAGCAGATGTTTGCTGACGCATTTAAACCAATAATTTAACGAGAAGTAACTTTGAATTTATCGGTTGCATTTTCACTGGGGCCCGTTAAATATTGAATCCCAGTATTTCTGTCTAATAAATCAATCAGGGTTCAATATTCCAAATTCTGCGATCGCAATCTCCTAAATCTTCTCTAACCCAAGGCTCTCCTTGCCATTTTCCAGCCGTTTTCTCAAAAAAATCAGCGGGATACCCTAACTCTTCTGGAGTGGGCATTGTTTCTTGATTTGAGTAGAAATTCAATTGTCTTTTCTCTACTTTCAAGCCGAATGGAGTACCATTTTACCCGAAGAACAGGAGGGACTCATGGAAATCGTCACCAGTTGGATGGAACAAGGAATCAAACAAGGAATCAAACAGGGAATCGAACAGGGAATCGAACAGGGGAGACGGCAAGCAGAGGTTTCCCTGGTTCAGCGTCAACTTAACCGCTGTTGCGGCGGCATTTCTCCCGAGTTAGATTTGGCAGTCCGACAGTTATCGATTCTCCAGTTAGAGGAGTTGAGCGAGGCCCTCCTGGATTTTACCAGTGAAGCGGATCTCGTCGCCTGGTTGAACGAAAGAACCGAGGTTTAATGGGTAGGGTGCGTCAGATAAACAGGCGATCGGGTTTATCGTTAGTGATGTTTGCTGACGCACCGGGTTAACGAAAATGGATAACTTTTATATCCCATTTAAGCTGACAGCAATACCTTATTCTGATTTAAGAGGTAAACTCTTTTTGTAGATGTAAAGCAATGGTATTTGTCTCAGCCAAATTCCGTCCCGTGGTTTGAATGCATAACCCATATCCCTTGTCTGTCCAAGTTAGGACAAATTCAACAATTCCATTGGAATATGTCCGACGAATCGGCGTTTTAAGACTTGAGTTAAAGGGGAGAGAGTTGATAATCTGTTTAACATAAGGAGAACGGCGGATTTTTTTAGCGAAAGCATCTAACACATCTTTACCATGATCGTCTCTCAAGCTAATAGGTTTACGGGTCGGTTCGGCATCATCTTGAGGAATGAGCGCTAGAATTGCAAATTCTTGTTTGGCAAATTGTAAACGCGATCGCTCGTTAAACAGGACCCCCATTGCCGATAGGGAGACATGAAGTTCCCCATCTAAATCTTCTTCATCAATGAGGGACTGCAATAATTCATTATCTAGGATGCCTTCAATTTCAGCCTTAGCAACGACTTGCTCGCTTTCTAGCTGTTCAAATAGGGGATAATGATTGAGCCAAAACCCCAGATCCAGGGCAACTGGTTGCGGTGGTAACTCGATGACTTCTGAAAATTTTTCAAAGAGATAGTAAACTGGAATTTCCAGGGCTTGTCCAATCATCCCGGCAAAGGAAATTTGGGCTTTATAACCGCCAGTTGCATTAATCGCGATCGCCTCGGGAGAAAATTTTCGCACTTCTGTGCTGATTTCGCGCACGAGATTTTTTAATCCTTCTTGCTTAAAGGCTTTGATGTTATCATCACGCAACCCTTTCAGGACTCGAACATCAACCTCTTCAAACTGCAATGGGTTTTTAGCGCGATCATAATAGAGCTTGAGCAATTCTCCCGTTGCTTTGCCATCTTCGGTATCAGAAACTAAAAAAATCAAACGAAGGCGGTTATTCAAGAATCCTTTGGCACAGATACTCGTGATTGAGTTAATTTCCGCCCCACATAAACGCTCGGTGTTTGCTCGTTCTAACAGCAGCAACGACAGTTGATTCCAGTTTTTTGACTCCCATACTTGCTTAATGGAATCATCAGCATATTTGAGATTATTGAACAAGCTGGTGCCTACGGTACAAATCAGGGTGTTTCTCATCATTTTATCCTAACTATCGTCTAAATTTAGGTAAGTTTTTCCCATGCCTAAGCGGGTTTTGATACCCGTTCCGGCAAATTCGCCATAGCGAATGAGCAAGTGAGCGACATTTGCCAGTAATGGATCGGCGCGGGTGCGAGTTTTTAGAGTGACATCGCCAACAAAACCGCTGATAGAACTACGATTAACTTGAAACGAGCGGGTGGAAAGTTTATGTCTGGAAAGGGCCATCGCCTGACTTAAATAAGTAATCAGTTCATCACTTCCCAGGTAAACTGGCCCAAATTCGTTCCACCGCGTCAACCAACTTTGGAACATCAAAGCAGGAACGGGTAATGGTAAATAAACCTGTTGTTGGGAAAAAGCAGTCGGGGTGGTAAATTGCAGGTTAAAGTGTCGAACGGGTTCGGGTTCGTTGGCGACTAATGTGGTGTAAAGTTGTTCATAACTGGTAATCTCGTCTTCGCGATCGCTGATTGCGAATTCAGCCCCCAAAAATTCCAGGGTATCCGATAAGTCGAGATTGGCGATCGCTTTGGAAGTGGGTTCCTGTAAACCGCACAGGTATAAACGATACAGTTCCTCGGGGTGAAAGGTGCAAAATTCTTTGGAACTGCTGTAGTAACCCTGTAGAGCAGAAAAAGTCAAGGCAGGGGTTTGATTTCCCCCTATTTCTAATCCCATGCGCCGATGCAGTTCTTTCACCAGTTCCAAATGATAAGACCGAGGTAAAACTATAGAACTGGCGACAGATAGGGTCCAAGTTGAACGGATTAGCATTAATTTTTCAACTCCTGAAACTTCACCCATCCTGGAACATATTTGATCTCTCCTTTGTGACTAATGACTGTGCGTCTGGATTTCGGGGCATTAAATCCAGGCGCTTTAATGCCACAAGCATCGCGGATATCTGCCACTAAGTCATCGGGAAACAGTAAATTAACCGTAGTCCCCCGCATTCCGCTTCCCCAACCCAATCTCAGACTATGGGGACATTTTTCAGCTTCGTAAATGTCACGAATTTCGCTAAAGTCTAAATTTCGTCCATTCTCATTTTGCTTATTTTGAATATCCTCCCAGTAATCATGTTCAAAATCCCATTGCTGTTGGGCAAATTCTTGGCAGATGTTTAAAATATCGTCAACGGTTTTAAATGGCAGTTGCATCCCTTCTTGGTGGGAAAACCAAGACAGCATTTCCGGATTGACCGAGAGGGTAAACTCTGTCCGCACTTTAACGACCATCTCGGCATAAATCGATGCGCGATATTTAGCTTGCCCGTTTTGATAGTGACTAGAGACCATCACCTCAGCAACAACGGGAATGTTGTAAGGAAGTTCTTTCCCTTGCTTATTGGGGACTTTATGTTCCACTAATGGCTGAGAATCGGTGACTTGAATCGCCCGCATAAAATCGGTATTTGGCCCAATTTTTGCCCGGATGGGTTGTCCTTGATAGGATAAATCAAAGTTAGAGAATAAATTTCTTTCAAACAAGTCATCATCCAACCATTTCTGCTTAAATTTTGAAAGACCTCCGCCTCCAAGGGTTTCCCGCAGTTTTTCCTCGATCGCACTGACGCGATGCTGTTGAGGAACTTGATACTGGTCTGCGTGTTTGAGAAGATGGTAGGCGATCGCTGTTCGGATCGCTCCTTTAATCGAAGAACCGGGAATATAAAACTGTCCCATGCCATTTCTAATCATCGGACGCAGATCCGTTACCTGTCCCTCCGGCCATTTCCGACTGCTAAAAAGTTCCGGAAAAATTGGCTCATTATTCGGGTCTTTGGCATTTTGCCAGTTGTCGCCAAACGCATTTTCCAGTAATGTAACAATGCTTTGGCGATTTTCAATGGCCGTAATGTAATCCTCCAAATACCCCCGCTGCTTGAGCGCTTTCGCCAGGGAATCCGAATGGGGAAGATAGACGCGATTGGAGGTTTGCACATATTCAAAGGGATTTAACTTTTGAACTTCTGAACCAATGTGCAATATTTGACTGGTGAGACGAATTCGCTTCGACTCGTAAACCTCCGGTTTGGTGAGAGTAGTTTTAGGGTTAGAGACAGTCACTGAATCATTCCTCCCGTTTAACTTTAATGGGAATACTCAACGCTATGCCATTGCGATAAATTTTATGATCGGTAAAACCCCCCGGTGTCACATTCGCCAGTTTCCCCAAGGGAGCATGAGGAAATACCGACCCTTCCAGAAACATTTGCACCGATTTTCGGCGTAAATTGCGACCGGATGGAGAACCGGCAATCCACCCCCGGCGTTCTTGAATCTCATAACTGCATTCATTGGTTATCAATTGCTCTAACACGGATGAATTATCATCCCAAAATAAACTAATTGCACAGTGATGAGTTATATTCTTGGGGGGGGTCAGGATTTTTTGCCAATCTTTGGGTAAGGAAGACTCCCACTCAATTTCAAATCGTCCTGCACCACTCGATCGCCTTCCCCCCAATCCTTCCTCACCGAGGAGAGAAAGGGCGGCATGAAGATTGGTTTCCAAGGATTTATCTTCTTTGGGAAACTCCAGCAGAAAGTACAATCCAGCTAAACTGCGGATTTCGTCATTCTGCTGCTCCCACTTAAATTGGACAAAGCCGGTATGATACAGGTTGGTTGCTGCGTTGACGCGATCAACCGCAATTTTAGGACGTTTTTCTGTTTTAAAGGTCTCTCCATAATTAAAGGTTGCCGCTTGATGCAATGCTCCCTTAGCTGGGGATTTATTTTGGGCTTTGTCACTCAATTCCTGCTGATCGTTGGTGGTAAATCCCTCCCCTTGATACCATCGATGCCATACCGGAATCGGTAGGTAATTCAGTTTTTTGTACTCTTTGAAAAATGGCAAATCCTCATCCGGATAATTGATAGGAAACTTGAGGGGACGCGGGAGGTAGTAAATCGCGTTTTTCTCCTCGGGGCGGGAATAGATAAAGGTTGAACTCATCCGCACGGGCGGTTGAGACTCAGAACAAAACCGTTCTAATAATTCCTCTACCCCCGCTTTGCCAAACAGTCGAGCATAGGTGCTGATCCATGCGCTAAATAGGGCATCAGAACGAATCCGCTCGCTGCTTTGCTCCAGTCCGATTCCCACCTCTCCAAAGTGAACCGGACTGTTACCAAATTTGAGCCTAACTAACTTCCAAATGCTCACGATTCCGTATTATCTCCATCTAACAACTTTTTGATTTCCTGATTTAAGCTGTCAAATCCTTCTAAAAGTTTAGGAGTATTTTCTACTTTTTGAACCAATGATTGCAGGGGTTCGACATCACCGGCTGCAATCCGTTGATATTGCTTCATACTCCGATAGAAGAAATCAAAGTTGTGGAAACTGATTTTGCCGTAGCCGCGAGAACCATGTCCGCCGAGGGCGTCATCTTCGAGAATGGCTAAGGCGATCGCCAGATTTTGCAAATCTTCTGCCGCTTGTGTTCCATCCTCTACCGTATAGACGAGTTCAAACTTGAACTCAGCCCCCGCAGGGACTCGCTCAAACTGACGAGGATTTGCTGCTGACGTAATGCGATCAATACTATTTTCAAACTTCCACTCCGTCATAAATAGACCCGTGTCTACCTTGCGGAGTAGATCAGCAGATTGTGGCAGTAAATGGCAATCTCGGACAATCAAACGAGCCGGAGCATTTCGCCCTTTAATTTTACTGTATTCCTCACCCTCGATGGTTCGCGTACCATTACGCTCTAATCCCTGACTTGTTGCAATTGAAGTTTTGACCCAGCAGTTGGAACCGCCAGTCGAACCAAATAAGCGGCTAATTGGGCAAGTCCGAGCACCTTGATAGGGAATAAACTGTCCATCAATTTCCGTATAGCCATCCTCTAAATCGTCACTCTCATAACGATAAACTCCGCTACCTCCAAATCTGTTAAGGGGTTTGTTGAGCAAGCGTTCCAGGATAGCTCGCAATTTTCCTTTAATCGAAGAACCGGGTAGATAAGGATATTGAGTCAGAGGGTCACGAATCACGGGTTTATCCAATCCACCAATATCGAGGTTTTCTCCACCCCCACCGATATGCAGTCCGGTTTCAACTTTGAGCGTGCTAGTGAGACGAAATTTACCCAGTAATGGCTTTTGTTCGGTTGCGGCTGACATCTTTATCTTCCTCCTTCTGCTTTGTGGTAGGCAATAATCGATTCGATGAATTGAACTAAGCGCTCAAAGTCCTCTTTGCTCCTTACTTTGTCAATCGCTTTTGACATCACTTGACTCAAGGGCTTGGCTGCTTTTTCTCGCGCTGCTGCATAGGCTAATTTTGGCTTAAGCAGCACCACTTCGGTTTCGATTTTAGAAAATTCATTTTCCTGAGCGAGTACAGATTTGAGTCGGTTGATTGCATCTAAAAACTTCCGGACTTGGTTAGTCTCCAAGCGCTGCTGCTTGAGATAAGGGCCAAATTTTTCAGCGTGGTTAACCAGATCACGAATAGGATACGTTTTTAAGGTCCCTGGTAACCCATCAATTTTTTTGATAATCTCTTGGGTAATGTCCATTGATTGCCGTGGTGTTGGTCTTCCAGAGTTAGTCATTAGATTGAGATTGAGAGCGGTTTAACAGTTCTAGCCAAGTTGCGATCGCCCGAAAATAAGGCGCATTATAAGGATTATTAAGAGACTTCCGCACCGGAGCAAATTCCGGATGCTCCCTGACTCGTTGAGGCAATCGAGCTAAGGTATATGCCATGCGCGGTAAGTGTAAGTAGTAGCGAATATCATGCTTGATTTCTTTCTCATAGTAATCAATATACTGCTTGGGTTCTTTCTCATGTATTAGAGTCTTCCGCTTATTTTCCATCTCCTTAATCATTTGGTCTTGCATCTGAGCCGTTGCCAGCAAACTGCGAACAAAACTACGAGCATAATTGGTTTCAATCTGCTGCTTTTCCAGTTGTTCAATCAGTGGGAAAATTCCCAGGATTGGCGGATATTCTGCAGATTTAAGACATTCCCGAGCGTCTGAGTCAGCCACCGATGGGGAAGTAGAGCCTAGCCATTCATCCCATTTAAACACTTGCTCAAATAAACCCAAGCTATCTCGACCGTTGTTTTTAGCCGCCTTTTCGGAGTCACCGGAAGCCTCCGCCGCTTGATACAGGGGGAATTTAGCCCCATCAATGCTGATGCCTCCTGATAAAGTAATATCTGTATTGTACCCCGTATAGGCTCGGAAAGATTGGTAAATATCAAAGGCAAATTCTACGACTTCATTCCAAGTACCACTCACAAATAAATCATCACCTCCTGCATAGATAAAGAGTAGATTTTGACGAGAATCATCAGACAGTGTTTTAGCTTTAGCCGGTAAATTATCCTGCCTATTCTTTGCCAAACTGTTTAAGTAAACTTTAAAGAAATAACTCATTTGGCGGGAGAGTCCGGCAAGTGGGGGTAAGGTTTGATTTGACCCCAACCCTTTGGCAAATATCTTGCCTAAATTGTCTACATCCATTCGCAAAGAGGCCACTCTTTTAATACCCTGGGCTGCTGCCGCCATTTCGCGGGCATTCATAAATTGGGGTTGAGCATGATCAGGGCCGGATTCTGGACAGCGCTGTCCGTAATTTCCCAGCAGTAGGGGGACTGCGTTGCCAGTGCGGTAGGGTTCAAGGGTCCAGTCATTGACTAAAAATAAGGTAGAATCCTCATTCGCTATAGCGTTGGCGGTTTTCCATTCTTCAAATAAGTAATAAAAGGTTCCCCCAATGCTCAATCGGTCTTGAGCTCCTTTAATGGTGGACTGTTTGGAACGGGCGATCGCCTCCACTTTAAATAATTTGGCCCCCAGGTCAAACATGGTCCGACACATCCAACAGGCCAAACAAGAATCTGCTTCCTGATTATTTAACGGTTCAAGACTCGGAAGAGGAAGATCATCGCGATAGCATACGCGACAAGGTTCGTAAGCGGGTTTCGGTTTAACCAGTTCAGAAATTTGACTCTGAAACTTCCGAGACTTTTGTCCGGCCAATTTTTTAGTCGCCTTTTCCCATGCTTTGGCAAATTCTGGCGTTCCCACGTCCTCGGTGGCAAATGGCAAGCAATCCAGGGCTAAAAAGATTTTGCCTTGAAATGTTTTTCGCAACCATTCATTAAAGCGATCGCGGACTTGGGCAATCTTGTTTTGAACGATTGTCCCCTCATCCCCCGGCGCAAGCAAATACAAGTTACCGCCACCCGCATAAATCACATTAGTCCGGGGCAGATCCAATGCTGACAACAGTTGCTCTACCACCTCTTGCGTCACCAGTTCCAGATAAAAACTGCGAGCACGGAGGGATTTTAAGGCTCCATCGGAAGAAATGGTGTAGATAAATTTTTGAATCCCCGATAAATCGCCCGCAATCAACGTTAAACATTTAGCATCCGGTTGGTTCGCCAGTGCCGCCGCCACCGCTGCCGTAGTTCGGGTCAAATCGAGTAGCGAAACATTATCTTGCTCTCCAAAACTAACATAAGAGCCAAATTTTTCTAAAATCAGCATCAATAACGAGAGATTGTTCCACTCGTCTGGCTGTAAACTGGCGATCGCCTGTTGAATAGGAGGTTTAATTGGGTCTAAGTCGTCAGCATTGGGCTGCGGATAGGGAATAGGGGGATAACTGTCATGATCTTTAATGTAACCAACCGGCCAGTAGTGGTTTTTTGACCCTTGACCATTTGACAAATTAACATCATCAAACAGCAAACGCAAAGGCTTAACCTGTTGTTCTAGGTTGGACCGACTATCCTGGGGCCATTTTAAAAGATCTTTTGCTTGGGTAACCGCTTTAGAATCAGCAGTTGCGGTTGGTATTGACGGAGAAGCACCGGCCCAGCGTCCTAGTAGTAAAACGGCTTCTTGGGCAACGGATAACGCTTGTGCATGAGAAAGCGAGGTCATAACTACTCTATATTAAGGAATATCAGTCAACAAAAATCATAGAGAAAACTCTCTAACACCTATAGGGAAGAACCAAGCAATGCCTTAACCCGTTCCAATAACACCTCCGGAACTCCTGTGGCACCACCCCGTACCCAGGGACCGCAGGTGATTTCTAAATAAGGTTGCTCTTGATGAATAGTTTCGCATGGTTCTAAACGGCTGTGAATAACGGCAACCGGAATTAAATTTCCCCGATCGCGACAAAATTCGTGCCACGGTTCCACTGCCTCGGGTTTGGAACTAATAATCAAATAATGTGTACAAGCTTCTAATATCGGCTGCTTCTCTGGTTGTACCATACCTCCGACATCCACAATTGTTAAATTTTTCTTACGTCTAAGTTCCAGAATTGCTTGAGCGTGATAGGGAAAAAACTCAGGAGTTAATCCCCCCTTATTCGCCGCTTTAAATATCTCCGGGTCAGTATCTCCGGACAGTTCTAAAACATAGTTCCCTTCTCCATCCCAGTTGGCCCGTTGCAGATAGATATTCGGGTCACTTTCGATGACAGATTGAAATAAAGCATGAGATAAAACACTTTTACCACTGTCCGGTGGTCCAACGATTAGTAAGGCTGGATTTAACCCATCCCCCCGTTCTTCTAAGGGAATCACTTGACCGATTTTGACGGTTTTAGAATGAGTGGCAACCACGACAGCACCGAGTCTGGGGTCGTTACAGGCAACCCATGCTGTCGGGTGGAGTTCGTGGATTAAGTAGCCATAAAGCCAGATGGGAGCACGTCCGTTAATGACTATGCCTTGGGTAGTATCGATGCCGTTGGGTAACTCTAATCTGCTGAGTTCTGGGGGATAAATCACGCGATCGCTGCGGGTCAATTCTATGGTTAACTGTTGATATTTCAACCCACTGGGAGTTTTTTGCTGACTGATTTCCAGGTGGATGCCGGTTTCTTTCATGGGGTTTTGCTGAATTTGGACTCTGTGTTACTATAGCATGAGCATTGAAGAGGGGTCTTCTATAAATGAGCAGTCGTTTTACTTATCCACCCAGTCCGGATATTTTGCAGTGGTTGGCGGGGGGTCAGCTTGGGAATCGGTTGTGGATTCTGTTGACATAGTTTAAGGGTAGTTATAGGTGCAGGAGTTAGGGGAGTCACGTGCTGGCCACCAATTAATTGAGCTATATTACGATATCTACTGATTGTTAGTGTTATAGCTAGTCAAAATTAGTGGTTTTGGGGCAATAACTAGCCCAAAAATCATCCAAATCCTTTAGATCCCCTATATATATGTATAGGGGAAAGCCGTAAATTAGGCTTTCCCCATTTTGGACAAACTGATACAGCTTATCCTGAATAGAGGGTAAGATCGTGATTGTAAGTGCGCCAGTACATCCCTATTACTCAGTTAAAAACTGAAGCATGAAAAGTTTTGACTACGCCACCGGGGGAAGTCCCACCAGAGGTATAACCAAAACTTTTTAGAGGGGATCTATTTAGATGTGGCCTGGAAGCGCAACTCTAAATCTTTGTGCTTCAATTCAAATAAAATGTTGAGCTTGGGACTCAACGCATCGATTAGACGAGTCAAAATTTGGACAAAGGGGGATACCTGTTCAGTGCTACCAGAGATCTGAGTATCAGGGAATCCCTTTGCTTGTGGTGAAGAGAGGCTCATCAGCGAATCCGTATCAATTTGTTTAACCGGCTCACTTAAGAAGGTATAGGGCGGGTTAAGCGGAGGTTCGGTACTGGCATAACCCAGCATGAAGCTATTGAAGCTATTGGGTTGTTGATCTAAAGTCGTGAAGTGAAAATCAATGTAGGTCATTTTGTCGTTCTTCTCTTGTAAATTCGCTAATCTTCGGTTACCAGGAATACTTAAATCAGTTGGGCAAGTTAGGGGGGGGTGGGGCTTATCTCGTCTTTTCATCAGATACCTCATAATTAATGATTCTCATATTCTAGCCCATCCCCCTTGACTTGTGGAAGAAAAAGCTCTATAATTTGTAGGAATATTGGATAAAGCTAGGATATTACACCCGACAGGGGATTGAAACTCGCTTTCTTCGGTTAACCGAATCCTTAAATCAGTTTCAACTTTCAACACCTTCCCCGCAAGGGGACTCAAAACTGAAGCAGTCAAATGCTTATTGGATGACTAGGACCTCCAGTAACCATTTGACAATAATTTTTTTACCTATGCTGCCACCCCTTCTCCCGCCCATCCCCCGTAAATATTGAATAATGCTGTGGTAGTGTAGCCTCCGTATGGGTAATGGGTCTTCCATAAATGAGCAGTCGTTTTACTTATCCACCCAGTCCGGATATTTTGCAGTGGTTGGCGGGGGGTCAGCTTGGGAATCGGTTGTTGCGATCGCTGCGGTTGTGGGTCTTATTGACCAAGCTGTATGGAGAGAGGTCCCCTTGGGCGATGGACTTGCCTCAGCCTTTTGGTTATCCCCACCTGCGCGATCGCCTGTTTGCGCCGACTCACGGCAAAAGTGACCTATTGACGGCAGAACAATTGGAATACCAATGCACCGATGGCGGCTGTATTTGTCACCGAACCGTCACCGAATTGCTGTTAACTGCCGAACAGTCCCTGGAGTCTTGGATGCCGGATGTCATCCACTTGAGTGGGTTGGCATCGGAGGAACTAGAATTCATGATGCAGCAAGCGCCATTTACCACGGTGCACCGTTCGATTCGCGATGATTTGAAGCAACTGGCGGAACTCGGCTGGTTGGAGTCTGTATCCCGAGGAAAATATCACTGTATCTCCCTGCAAGAATTGCCGAGTCTGCCTGCTTTACAACGGGCGATCGCCCCTCAAGCGGATGCAGCTTTGTTACCCCTCTCCCAAGTCCGGGAATTGTTGCCCTTACTGGAAGATATTGCCTTCATTCAGCCCAATTTAGAAGTGCTAATCCAATCCTTATGGGAACAAGTCGCCTCCGATGCAAAACCGGCA
Organism: Laspinema palackyanum D2c; assembly: GCF_025370875.1. Classification (NCBI taxonomy): domain Bacteria; kingdom Bacillati; phylum Cyanobacteriota; class Cyanophyceae; order Oscillatoriales; family Laspinemataceae; genus Laspinema; species Laspinema palackyanum. The sequence goes on along the minus strand of NZ_JAMXFD010000025.1, from coordinate 49,155 downwards.
GAACCTACGGAAAACAGAGGACAACGGCGCATTTTCATCCACCTGGATTACATCCTCTCTCCCGAGGTGCAAGAACAGGTAGACACCTATCAAGACCAACTGGAACAACTGTGGCGCACTTCCTCTTCGGGAGTGGTCCAGTTTGAGTATGAGTTGGCCCAAGGGGGGATTGTCCCGTTCAGCACTTATCCCGTCTGCTTACATTATGTGCGTCGCGCTAAGTATCTCAGCGCTTGGGGAGAAACACCGGAAGGGGAGATGGGTTGGCACAATTATCGCTTAGACCGAATCACTTCCCCCAAACTCACGGTGTTAGCTTGGGGTGACCCCCAGGTGCCGAAGGTGTTGCGGGAGATGCGACGGCAGGGGGATTTACCCACTTCCGAGGAGGTGGAAGGGGAGTTAGAGTCGGCTTGGGGGTTTAATTTTTATTTATCGCGGAAGTTGCTGTTGTTGCGCTTTCCTGGGGATTTTGCCCGTCGTTATGTGGAGGGGACGGTGCGTCATGGGACGTTTGAGCCGGTGGCGTATGACTCATTAGGGGAGTTAGTGAGGCGGCAGGTGCAGGATGAGGGCGATCGCAAGGCAGCCTTGCAAGTTTTAGCAAACCGCAGTGAGACCGATGCCTATTATCAAGCCTGGATTCGCGAGGGGGATATTAATGTCCGAATGCGCTTACGGTCCTGGCGACCGAATGGAGAGGTGATTTTACCCCTGTCGCTGCGTCATCAGATGGCACAGGAGGCAACCCGCGAACTCTCTTTCTATGGTTCCCTCCTGTAGGCATGGTGGGTGCTGACGTCTGGGAACTTTCAGCCCGGAAATCATCACCCTTCCTGTGGAGGGAGATAGGGCAGTGCTAAATTCATCAATTTTTTTCTGAATATCCTTTACTCCTCATCTCCGATGATTTCATCATATTGATTATTATCGTTTTGTTCGGATTGTTTCATGGCGAGGAACATATCATTTAATGACATTTTTTCCAGCCATTGATGGCGCTCTTGGGTATAGTCACCATGACCCGGGCTAAAGTATTGAATGAACCGAATGGTATCGACGACTCCTAATGAATCGATTAAGGCTTGATATCCTTTTTGGATAATTTCTTGCTGAGTTTTGGTCATTGTTCTGTTCAGGGTTAGTAGGTAACGTTCAGTAGCCATTGAACGGGATTGTCAACGGGTACATGGATTAGCTGAATGTTTCTTTTGGCTTTCTTGAGCAGCCGGTCATCAGTGGATAAAAATATATTAGCCCGACTTTGTTCGGCACTGGCAAGGTGGATGGCATCGTAGCTGGAGAAGCCTAATTTGACAAGTTCTATCGAACGGTTGTTTATGGATTGGCTGGCGATCGCCTTAATTTTAGCAAGTCTCAGGATTGCCTTGACATTCTTGCGTTTTTCCAAATCGGGAGTTTGCTCGAGTTCTCCATCTAAGGCAGCACTGGTGATCAGTTGCCATTGTCCGGATTGGCATTGGATCAAGATAGCAAGGATAGCTTGGGTTTCTAAAGCAATGCGAGTCTGGGTTTGGTTGTCAAACGGACGATTCAGACAGCAAGCATCGAGATAAATTCTGTAGTTGTCACTCATATCCGGTTCATCCTCTAGCTTAATCGTTCTGGCATCATTTCCAGCGTGATGGCTTGAATTTTAGCGTGAGGTTCTTCTCGGGTGGTGATTAGGGAGCCTTCGGGGAAGGGTCTGAGGCATCTATTCGAGGGACTTTATGTAGGGTTCTTTCCCTCAATAGTAAAAAGCGCTGAACCCTTTACAATGTAAGGATTTCAGCGCTTTGAGATGCCAGGAACGAGACTTGAACTCGTGACACGAGGATTTTCAGCAGCGGTTCCATAGCGTTAAACCCTTGATATATCAGCATTTTTAGCTTACCTGAAAAATCTTGAACTAAATTTGAACTACTTTTCCCCAACATTCCCATAATCGTGTTTAATCTGTTTCTCCGAGGGCGTGCGTGTTCATTCCGTCTTTTTCCAACTCTACTATAACTGTTCAAGAAAACCTGTTTCTGTTTCTGTTTCTGTTTCTGTTTCTGGTTTCTGGTTTTGATTCAGGTTTAGGTTGGTGGAAAAAGAGAGTCAGACAAGGGGCATACTCAGATTATAGAGAGGGAGGAGGGTACTCAGACTGATTATCAGACTGGGACTTGCTCTACCTATTGTCCAGGACCGGCAAGGACAGGTGATAAGTGGATTAATTAAACGTGGCAGAGGGATTATTATGAGTCAAACAATCCCAGAACCCTTATTCTGTAAGCATTTCAGAAATCAACCTTTTTACTGTCCGTGGTCGGAGTTGTTATGCCGGTCCACTAAACCCTTGATACTGTTATAGAGATTTAATGGACCAGAATCTTAGTGGACCAGTGTATGGACCCATGAATGCAGTGGATGGACCCGCCATCACTGAGTATGGACTGGCTCCAGACTGATATGGATTGGGTGAACATGGACCAGTGACTATGGATGAAACGGTTGGGGGTTGAGTGACAGGAGGGGTTGCCAATGTCAGAACGAGTAGCGGGGGCCACCAGGACAGGACAGCCGGGACAGCTCTATGGTTATGAGCGGTTATGAGCGGTTATGAGCAATGAGCTTTTATGCGCGCAGAATGGGGCTCGGCTGGAGAAATTGTCATGTTGGTGAAGTTGGTGGCTCTAACCCGATAATATTGCTGGAGCCTGGACTGAACGTGAACTGGATGCGCTTGATGAAGTTGTCGGTAGTGCTTTAAAGCAAATCGATAAAATCAGCCCGTTGCGCATGAAACCCTTATAGAATCAAGATAAAAGTGCTTAAACGCAAATCTAAACCAGGGATTGCACCTTATTATAGCTGGGGGTGGTGTTCCCTCCGTCAAAGCGATCGCCACTCAACCACCACTCAATCAATCACCACTCAATTAACCTCCCTTATCTGACCCCGGAAAAACAAGCTTCAGTGCCATCGCCCGCGATCGCCTATAAGTAAGTCTGAAATTGGTGAGCGAGTAAGACTTTTGGACCGAGGGCAGTCAGGTAAAAGAGTTGTAGCGATCGCCTGAAAAGCTTGTCGGACCTACTTACGGCCCCAGGACCAACGCAGTCATTCTCAGACAATAGGGGGAATAAAGATTAGGAAGTAATTGCAGTTGGAGTGTTTTGGGTGGTAAACGTCTTGCCGAGCGGTTGTTTCGCCTGAAATTAGGATATAACTGGACTAAAGCAGTCGTAGAATTTTGTCGGGAGGTTAGTTGATGAATAAAATTACTTTAGAAGAAGTTAATCAAAATTTGATGAACTATCTTCAACGCGCCCAAGCTGGAGAAAGTTTTGTGATTTTTCAAGCCGACCAACCGCTCGCCAAAATTAGTTCGGCTAAATCTGAGGGAGCAATAGAAGCTTTTGATGCTTTTCGTGCCAGAATCCTTTCAGAGGGAATTGACTTAGATAGTGACGAAATCTTTGCCGATGTTCGCGATCGCACCCCAACTCCCGAACAACCTCGCTCGTGATGAGTGTGAAATTTCTCCTGGATACCAACATCATCTCGGAAAGTATGAAACTACAGCCGAGCGATATTTTTTTGGTGCGGTTTCGACAAAACCTGGAAGAATCTGCGATTGCATCGGTGACATGGCATGAGCTTCTGTATGGGTTATACCGATTGCCAGAGGGCGGAAAAGGAGTTGGTCTGATGTTTGAGGTTAATGAGGTTTGGGAGAGGAGATTGCTCTGTGGGGAAAAAGGCGATCTTTTTCTGGGAAAAAGCGAACCCATTTCTGTAATAAAAAAGCGGTCCCTCTGTGGAAAAAAGCAATCGCATTTCTGGGAAAAAAGGCGATTGCTCTATGGGGAAAAAGGCGCTCATTGTATAACAAGAAATCAAAGGGGGATCTCCTCTTTTTACATTTCTTTTAATCCACCTTCAGCCGGAACCCAGTGGGAATCTTTAGATCCCAAACCCTTGGTATCTATTGATTCAATTTTGGCTTCCCAGTCAGAACCCATACCTGGAGTATCTATATACCAAAATTTACCATTAGAATTTATGTCGTCAAGCCCAAAGTATTGACTTACCGATCCATTCTTGTTTTTCAGCATATTTTCCCAAAGATTTTTGATAGCTCCATGTCCTTCATTGACATTGGCAAAATCGAAATCTACCTTAAAGGACTCATGAGCTGTCTTAGCCTGCTCTGCATTATCAGTTGTTGAATTGTGATAAAATCCCCAAGACCACTGAGAATATTTACTAAAATCCACATTTGGGCGGTTTGGATATCCTCCAGTAGTTGTTGAAGCAGGAGCCAATGCAACCAATTTACTTATACCTCCAAGTTCCTCAGAAATTTCATAAGAAACATAGGCTCCAAGGCTGTGTCCCACCAGATTTAAGTTGCTCCCTGAGATTCCCCAAGATTTAAGAGTGTTCGCAGTAAATTTAGCAACTGTCTCAATCCAACTTGAGGCATCATGGAGGTTATCCACAAACCCCTTCAATTTATTGTCACCACTCGTCCTGGCTGCATCCCAGTCTAGGGTAAGAACTTGATCTCCAACCTGATATCCATCGTATTCCTCAATAGCACTGGCTAGGTTTTTGAACTGTCCAGCTTCACCATCCCACCCATGTATAACAACCCAAGTGTTCTGATTTTCAATGTAGCCGGGGCTATTGGTACGCTCAAAAATGATATAGCGGTTATCTCCTCCAGTTGTTTGGCCTATATAGTGCTTATTCCAGTCATTCTCAACCAAGTTGATAGAAAAGCCACTATTAACTTTAGTGGTCACGCCAGATGATTGCTCGACAGATACATCAACAGAATAGTAACCTAGCTGCATATTATCAGTAAGATTGAGTTTTGCCTTAAAGCTACCATCAGTGAAGTAATCTAAAGTCCCACCAATTTTCTGATTCCCGATATAAAACTCTAGTTTTGGTGTACTAGAAGTTCCAGATACCTCAATAGATTGGTTGCGAAACACGACAGAAGAACCATCTTCAGCATTACCGACATAGGAAATTGATAATGTTGGAACAGGTATCACGGGATCTTCTGGAGAATTATAATCAGGGTCTGGGGTAATAACAATATCACCATGTGAATTATCTCCAGTATTCATGTCAGAATTCGGCGGATTACCCCAAATATAAGCACTCGGAACCCACAAGTCTTTCCCCTTAATCTTGAACCAGCGATTGTCTGCTTGTCCTGTCCACATATCGGTGTCAACTTCGCCGTATGTCCAAGCATCAAATTCTAAAAGTTGGCCATTGGGTTCACTCCACTGACTGCGATCACTAAACCGAGGACTATGCCGCAAATTCACGCCGATAGATGGCCCTACAGTGCCCTCGAAATTCGCCCACTTAATATTGCTAGTTGAACTTGGTGTGGAACTCGGAGGAGGGGTTACAGTTGCAGGCGGATTAGCAACTCCCGTATAAATTCCATCTCGGAAGAGGATGCCCTCCTCATTCCGACGTCGCACCAAACCTGGCAACTTAACGCCGCCACCATACACCCACCGGCTCAGTTCATAGGGCACTGCACTGTACTCGCCCGCATTGAGTCGTTCTAATAACGCAGATTGTTGGAGATTTCCTGCACCCAGGTTGAATGTAAAACTCACCAGGGCGTCAAACTGTTGCTGGTTTAGCGGTACTTTAACCAAGCTTTTCACAGCCTGCACCGCTACATTCACATCAGAGCGGAGCAATTCATAGGCACGCTCTTCGCTGAGGCCAGCGCGAAACTCTGCGGGTTCGCTGCCATTACAATTGCCGTAGTGTACCAAATGACCAACTCCAATCGTGCAGTGACCGGCAGGGTCGTTGTACAGATTTAGTCGGAGTCCTTCATGTTGGGCAATAAACCTCAAACCTGCTTCGCTCACTGTATTGGCAGGTGTTCCGGGTGCTGGAGTGGGTGTCACCGGATTACCCGTCCCAGGTTCATAGCTCACTGGCAGATACACCGACATTCCGGGATAAATCTGTTGGGCTTCAGCTTCGCTAAATGTTCCGCCAGTGGGAGTTTTCATAATCTCTCGCCAGCGATTGCCATCGCGGAGTTCTCGTTGGGCAATTTCCCACAGGGTGTCATCTAACTTGACTACATATTGCCGACTTTGCCCCGGTTGTCCTGGAGGCGCATAATTACTGAAATCAGCCAGGGCATTTTCCAGTTGCACAAAGCGCAAACCATTGTATTGTGCGGGGGTCAAAATACGATCGCCAATACCCTGACCCGCCCAGTTCGACTCAGAAATCCGAATTCGACCATCGGGGTAAACTTCTTCTAAGAAAGCGACGTGGCCGTATTGTGGATGACCATCTTGAACGCCAGGAGGCCAAACCACCAGCCCTCGCGCTCCAGCAGTGGGCGTGGAGGTCACGGGCAGACCTACATTGATCGCATCTTGCTCCCACTCATAAGCATGACCCAGGAACAAGCCGTTCGTCTTAGCCCCAGCAGGTAGCAACCCAGTTTCTAACATCCGACCATAGGCAAACCAAGTACATTGACCTTGGTAATGGTAGGCAAAGGGGTTGACTGACCCCTCACGATAGTTATCGGAAGAGGAGTTAATCGGAACTTGAGGCTGTGGTTGGGGTTGAGGCTGGGGTTGTGGTTGTGGTTGCGGTTGTGGTTGCGGTTGCGGTTGCGTGCTACCTTCTGGAAGGTAGACGACTTGCCCAATTTGGAGATAGAGCGCCTCGGTTTCGGTAAAGGTGCTACCATCAGCTTTTTTAATTTCCCGCCAACGGTTAGCATCGCCCAGTTCTCGCAGGGCGATCGCTGAGAGTGTATCTTCAGACTGAATAATATAAGGACGACCAGAAGGTTGTGGTTGTGGCTGGGGTTGTGGCTGGGGTTGTGGTTGACTATTAATCTCAGTCCGAGTTGGACCATCCCCGTAGACAATGCGGCCATTTTCAAAGTTCTGAACGATAACTCCGTTGCCAATGCCGATTTCGCCACTGGTAGGAAAACCTAATCGTCCGCTCTCCCCACCTTCAGTGCCAAGATAGTAACCACCAATCCCGCCAAATAATGGGAAAATCCCATTCGATGACTTGATAATTGCACCGCCTTGGAAGTTTTGACGCTCACCGCCATTGGTGGAATAACGGTCAGATGTGGGATAACCGAGAATTCCATCGGCACCGGCTACGTCTAGGAACTGATTCCAAAAATCGCTGCCAACCCAGTAGGAATTATCGTTGGCGTTCGATTTCATAATCCCCCCAAGACTTTCAGATCCACCAGCAAAGTCTTGAATGTAGCCGTTACCCCAAGGGTGGACGTTATTCGTGGGCGAACCTAAAGCTGAGGAAGCACCGTTACGCTTAAATGTGTTGATATAGGTCTGATGGGTTGAAGAGCCATCGTAACCCACTGTATTGTTTAAGTTTGGCTGTGACTGTGGCTGTGCGGGTGGCAATAGTGAGGGACGACTCGGCGGATAACCATCAATCCAAATACTGGGAACCCAATAGGTGTTCCCGTTGTACCAAGTCCGGTAGTACAACGCATCCTGTTCACCGCTGACTGGATCGATATTTACACTGCCCCAAGTCCAAGCATCAAAGTCAAGCCAAGTATTCTGGGGAAGAGAATAGGGGCTCCGATCGCTGAAGTTCGGACTATTCCGCAGGTTTACGCCATCTGAGGGCCAAACTCGCAATCGGAAGTTTTCCATTGTCTGGCTGGCACGTTCCCCAGGGGTTACCTTTCCTTCGCCACTCCAACTGTCGGGAATTAGTGTCGGTAATACATCATATTCTTCTCCGGTAGTTGCTTTGGCTAACATCACTGCTGCTGTCATATTCAGCAACCCCGTACCCGTTTCGCTATCCCAATTCGGGTCTTTCAAATCAGTGGCAGTATCCTTGATAATCTCAATGACTTGCCGATAGCTGAGGCTGGGATTGGCTGCCCAAACTTGAGAAATTGCCCCCGTTACTTTGGCGGTGGCAACGGATGTTCCTGCCATCGTGCCAACGCCATCGCCACTGGTGGAAAGTTGGGGAAAGTCAGGGGTTCCGCCGGGAGCCATGATATCCAAACCGCGTCCGTAGCTGGAATATCCACTGCGATCATAGGCTTTGGATAAGGCAATTTCGTCGTTAATTCGTTCTGCTGCACCGACGGTAATAATATTGTCAAACTCCTGGGAAGATTGACCCAAAGCCGACATGACTCCGCCATCATTTCCTGCCGCGACAACTATCATCACGTTATGCTGACGCGCATATTCGATCGCGGCCCGTTCTTGTGGCGTGAATTCATAACGAGTGGTGACGCTACCATCAGGGTTAGTTTGAGTCAGATCTAAGCTGAGGTTAACGACTGCGTTGGGTTGTCCGGACTCCCGTGCTGCATTTACAAACTCAACTAATGATTCTGCCCATTTCCCAGAACCGATCGCCCGTCCTGCCCAAATTGGTGCAGTATTATTGATGCCATCAATACCAATTCCGTTGTTTTGTGTGGCAGCAATGATTCCTAAAGTGTGCGTGCCGTGTTGGTTACCTTCATCCGCGTTTAAGGTTGGGTCGCTATCGCCATCAACGTGATCTTCTCCCCAGGTAATCCGCGAGTAATCGATATCGGGATTATCGGGACTAAATTCGGTATCGATAACGCCGACTAAGGGTTGATTTTTTTTCGGAGGTTCCACCTGTACCTTCACGGGTGCAACGATCGCAGGCGGTAGCGATCGCACGACCATTTCTTCCAGTCGCGACACCAATGCAGTCGTATTGGTACTCACTGACTGAGAATTGTTCTGGTTTTTCAAGCTTTCCGTGAGCGTTTCCAGCCGTTCCACAAGCGCCGGAGTTACTGAAGTTACACCCGAAACCAATGCATCCGTTCCTTGTTTTTTCAGCGTTTGGGTTAGGGTTTCTAACCGAGAAATGAGTTGACTATTGACAGGATTAACAAGTTGTGTGATGGGAGTAATTGCATCAGTATTATCTGAATTTTCAGCAGAATTATCTGCTGTTTGAGAACCAGTTGCGATCGCCTCCTCATTCGTAGCAACAAAATCTGAATTACCACTCTGTGACTCCACATCAGCAGGAGTAATTTTAACAACCGGCGTCTCGCTGGCAGTTTCGGAAGTAGTTTCTACAACTTCTGTGTCATGTGTTGCAGAATTGTCGCTAGAAACTACTTCGGGAGTAGCAGGTAAAATTTCAGTTTCGGAATTATCGGCAGAGTCGGTAGCGACAGGTTGAGGGCTGGATTCCGTCGTTTCGCTAGTCTCGGTTGACGATTCGACTTCGGTTTCGACTTCTTCAACCAAAGTGTTGATTTCTGAATCGTCTTTTTCTGTGGACTCCTCAATGCTTTCAGATTCATCAATAATGAGGTCTGCTGTTACTGATGGTACTTCGGTTGTGGCATCAGTTTCCTCCACTGACGATTCGACTAATTCAGAGGATGAATCTTCAGGGGAATCGGTAACGACTTCCTCGGTTTCCGGTGCGATCGCGGTGTCGGTGTCGGAAACTTCATTTACGGTTTCATTAGGATGGGTGTCGGAAGTATCATCGGCAACAGTATCATCCGAGGCGCTGGAATTGTTGATTTCCTCAGCAACGGTATCATTGGAGGCGATCGCGTCTTCTACTTCATCACCAACAACATCAGAGGCGATCGTATCTTCAATCTCATCGGAGGCGATCGCATCTTCTACTTTAGAATCGGCAATCTCATCTACGGTTTCTTCTGTTTCAGGATTGTTGCCGTCAGCGATGGCATCTTCAATCTCCTCATTAGAGATCGCCTCTTCTCCAGAATCAGTTTCGATATCCGTTTCCTCACCGGCAGTCAAATCTTCCAGTTCGCCAATCAAATCCGATATCGCACTATCAAAATCTGGTGCATCTGGCGTGATGTACGCTTTCACATACTCGATCAACGCCTGTCCCATGTCGGTGTTGCGCCAGTCTTTACCCTCCGCAACCACGTCATCCATTAATGCGGCTTTACCTTTGGCACCTCGTATTTGTAAAACGATATCGTTGTAATCTTTATCCGTACCGCGATCAAAGCGCAAATCTTCCCAGGCAAAAGCACTCCCATCCCCAGTCAAATCGGCAATTTGTCCCGCATGATACGCATCATCCGGGTTAGCGGTGGCAACAGAAAATAACGGACGAATACCACCAGAAGCAGTAGGATTATCTATCACCTGCTGCACCATCCCATTTGGCACCAACATCAGGAAAAACTCATCCCCCGGACGCATCATAAAGGTTTTTACGCCTTCGTATGTGCCGAAATTATAGTTGCCTTCACCCAAGCGACCCGTAAATTTGGCACCTTCACTGATATCATTAATAACAATATGTCCGAGTTCGCTCTTGCTGGCAGCGCGAGTTGCCGCTTCTCGGATAAATTCAACGGAGTTCGGATCTAATCCCTCCATTCCGGATAAACTGACGATCGCCACTTGAGATCTAAACGCACCACCATCAAACAGGAAGTCGATACTAACCTCACCCCTTGCATCTACTTTGAAGATACCAATGTCGAAGTTAATTTTAGGAGTGGCGATCGCTTCATCCAGAACGACATCTGCGCTATCTTCCGCTGCATCATCTGTGGCAGTAGCATCGTCAGCAGCGTTGTCTTCCGTTTCGCCGGTTACATCTGTCTCAATTTCTTCATCGCCGCTGTCAGCAATTTCTGCTGTCTCTCCCACAGTATTATTTTCACCGGCAGTATCGTCGGTAGAGGTTAACTCAGAAGAGGTTTCTTCATCAGGGTCTTGAGTGATGTCATTTTCCGTGCGATCGCTTTCCTCGTCATCCACATCTTCAGCGGTAGTTTCTTCTTCCCCCACGCGATCAGAAACTGTTTCATCGGTTGCCGTTATTTCATCTGCCTCGGTTTGGGAATCGCCAGCATCATCGCTTGCAACTTCTGCATCCTCGTCCATTTCACCCGTTACTGAGGCAGTATTGTCACCCACCTCTATATCTGACTCACCCGTGGTCTCGGAAAAGGAATCATCACCGAGAATCTCATCCGTCTCTTCTGTCACTGTGGCATCAGTCGAATGGGCAGTATCATCCGTTGTAACTTCTGCCTCCTCCTCGGTTGCCTCATCCGTTTCACTCGTCACGGAAAGGGAATCATTATCAGCAATCTCATCCCCCTCGTCCGTCACCCCATTCTCATCATCGGATTCTACCGACGAAGTGGTTTCCCGATCAGTATCACCGTCAACGGGTTCGTCTACGCTACTATCATTCTCCTCATCCACACCCTCGCTATCCACAGTAGTTTCTGATGGGACTTCCTCCTCTACTGCTGCACTTGGACGGGGATTAACCAATGGATCTGTTTCATCCGGTAGTGGATTTGCCTCTTCCTTAAGGGGTTCTTTTGTCAGTGGATCTACATCAGACTCAACGGTTGATGCTTCTACTTTTCCACTCGAAATGGAAGTCGTAGAAGTTCCAAGCTCATCCGATTTAATCCCCGTTGAATACAAGTTTGGATTGGAAACTAAGTCCTTATCAAAACCACTATTTTGGGGTAATTTGTCTTCCGGTTCATACCCACCGCTACTTGGAGGCATGGACAGCGGGTCTTTTTCGAGTCCTTTCAACAGCGGATCGATTCCAAAAGTTTCTTGGGTGTTGGTATATGCACCGTCTAAAGGCATGATGGTTATCCTCTTTAGGGTTGAGAGAATGGGTAAACGTATGTGAACAGTTGCTTTGAGAAAACAGGAAGACTAATTTTCCCGGCTATAGGTTTATTAGGAGCGATTGCGGTAAATTATGCACGGCGATCGCCTCAAAAAAAGCTGCATGGGTTGATACTGGCGAACGCTATAAGCCTTCAACTTACAGACTCGACCATCGTTTTTATAAAAGATTCCGGTTCCACTAATAAAGTGATATTATGACGACCCACTACATAAACCGTTTCGCCGGGAGCCAGGGTGATTGGGCGATCGCAACGAGCAGGCCACCAAGAACCGCCAAAATAAACTCGCCCAACTTTTCGCGGGAGAATTGCTTCATCAACAATTGCTTCTCGCTCCACTGAAGTCAAAAACTCAGGGTTTGGCGTTGCATAATAACGACCCGTTTCCGAATGATTCTTGGAAAACAAGAGCCTAACAATGGCAACCAACCAATTTTTTCGGTGCACAGAAGCTGATGACATAAACTTCGGTCTCCCTAATACCAGCAATTGTTGAAAGTTGGCGAGCAATCAAAAGCAGTTGTTTGGTGCCTTCACCTAAATCTCTCTGAGCTATCCCGGGATTTTTACGGTTCAGTGCCGAGATTTTTACAAAACTTTACATAAAGTTTTTCATCTCTTGCAAAACAACAGAGGTGTACGGGGTTCAGTTTGGAGTCAGGGTGCGATCGCCTGTTTCCTCTTTGGCGGTTAACAGTCGATTGCAGGAGCGGATAAGCACCTCTGCCTTAATCTTTGCTCTCGGTCTTGACTTGGCTTTTTTACGGGTTCTTCTGAAGATTGTTGCAAAACTTTACATTCAATTTCCTGAGTTCTTCCGTTGTGGAGAAGCCTCTTGCTTTGTGGCGACTGAATCCCGGCTTTTTTATTTGTACTCTCTTGGCAATCCGCAACAACAAAGGGGGATGATTGAGGCTGAATTGCTAAAATGTAAATTTTTGTAAACAAATCCGAGATAATCCGTAAAAACCCTTAATTCGTTCAGAGAAATAGGTAAAGCAAGGCAAATAGAGTGCATTGAGATTGAGTCATGGACGAGGCAATCCAAAATTTGGCGATGGAGGCGAAGCGGCATCCTCCCCGGAGTAAAGAGCGACAGTTAGCTTTAACGAAGCTGATTGAGGCGATCGCACACTCGGGGAAACTGTGCCGTCCGCGCCAAGGGCAATTTTCCCATGTCTATGAAGATATTTATGCCGAGGCGCTATCCCAACTGTGGCTTTTTGTCTGCGAACAGATCGAGCGCTACGATCCGGACAAAGCCTCGTTTATCCATTGGCTCAATTACCTACTGAAAAAGCGATTTATCGTGGAAGCAATCAAAACCGTAGTTGGGAACCAGGATATAATGATTACTTCTTCTGATGAGATCGAGCAGATTCCCCAAGACGAAGCGGAGCCTTTCACCTCGGATCTCCTACGGCAATATATCTTCGAGGATCCAGAAAACCGATTAAAACAGAAGCGCCTCAAAAATCATGCAACTTTCACATTTCAAACCTTGCTCAAATGGCGAATGGAAGGGAGAAAGTGGAAAGACATATCAGCGCAAACTGGGGTAAAAATAGCGACTCTTAGCGATTTTTACCAACGGGAATTGAAGCAAGTTAATTCCCTTTTAAAAGATTACTTGAATAGCTAAAATTTATCCAGGAAATTAAACATGATGACTAGCATCCATCGAAACCAATTAACATTTACCATACCGCTCACCCGCTCCTGGCAGGACATCGCCCGGAAATTTAGTCGCCAGCAATCCAATCCAGCAAAGGCAGAACGGGTTTATCACAATACTTTAGCTGTGTTAGCGGTAAACTTCTACTGCAAGTGCATGGGAATTACAACGGATCTAGAAGAAAGTGACAGTTGGGATCCGGTGATGCAAACTCTATCGGATGTGGCCGATTTACAACTTAAAAATATCGGAAAAATCGAGTGCCGTCCCCTGTCGCTCGGCTCGGAAATTGTAGAGATTCCGGCGGAGGTTTGGGGCGATCGCATTGGTTATGTGGCAGTGCAGTTTAGCGAATCGGCCAGAGAAGCGACATTATACGGATTTATCAAAACCGTAGAGATGGAGGAAATTCCTTTGAGTCAATTTCAAACCCTGGAAAATTTCCTAGATTATATCCATCAACTGCAACCGAAACCCGCCATTCAGTTAACCCAATGGCTACATCATATTTTTGAGGCCGGTTGGGATACAGTGGAAGCAATTTTAGGGCAACAAAAAACTGAATTGGTTTTTAACGTTAGACGGCCCAGTGTTAAGCGAGGTAAGGTAATAGAATTAACTCGGGGGGGTGAAACTGTGGCGTTGGTGGTGGGAATGAAGCCCGCACAACCGCCAGAAATGGACATCTGGATTGAAGTCTATCCCACTGATGAACGAGTGTATCTTCCCCCAAGTTTAAACCTAATGATACTGGATGCAGAAGGGGTGGCAGTCATGCAAGCGCAAGCCAGAAATACGAAGAACATTCAACTCAATTTTAGTGGGGAACCCGGGGAACAATTTAGCGTTAAAGTCACGTTGGACGACGTGAGCGTAACGGAAGCTTTTATAATCTGAGTCAAACCGCTGTGATTGTCAGGGGAGGCCATTGTGGGAAAATTAGTTGTCATTAAACTAGATGGCGATTTCCAGCGTCAAGAGGTTCGGGTGATGCTGGAAATCGGATTGGAGGGCGATCGCCCTTGGATCGAGTTACCTGGGAAGCTCCCTCGGTCACCTGAGTTGAGTACACAACTGTATGACTGGGTGGAAAAATATCGCAACATTGGCGAGCCTTCCCGACGAATCAAAACCAAAAAAATTATTTATGATGGGGGGATTGAGAAGCGGATCGAGGAATGTTGCGAAGCCGCTGAAGTCTTGAGCGATCGCTTCAATGATTGGCTAGAATCTCCAGAATTTCGCCACTGCGATCGCCGACTGCGCGAAGAATTAAGCCGGGAGGATGAAATTCGCGTCCTGATTCGCACCGCAGATCGGCAGCTACAGAAACTTCCCTGGCATTTATGGGACTTTTTTGACCGCTATGTTAAAGCTGAACTGGCTCTGAGTCCCCCATCGGTTCAAGGTGTCACTTCATTAAAAGTGCCGAAACAGAAGGTAAAAATTTTAGCTATTCTCGGACATGATGAGGGAATTGAGACAACAGTTGATCGCCAAATTTTGGAAAATTTGCCTCAGGCCGATGTCAATTTTTTAGTCCAACCGCCGTATCGAAAAATTAATGATTCTTTGTGGGAGGAAAATTGGGATATTTTATTTTTTGCCGGTCATAGCGAGAGCGAAAATGAACGGGGGGTCATTTATATCAATGAACGGGAGAAGTTATCTATTGCTGAGTTGAAATATGGATTGAGGAAAGCGGTGAATCGCGGCTTGCAACTAGCGATTTTCAACTCTTGTGATGGATTGGGATTGGCCCAGGAACTGGCGGAGTTACAGATTCCCCAAACGATTGTCATGCGCGAACCCGTCCCCGATCGCGTCGCTCATGAATTTTTGAAGGATTTTCTCCAGGCATTTTCTCAGGGGAAACCATTTTATCTGGCTGTGCGAGAAGCGAGAGAAAAATTGCAAGGGTTAGAAAAAGAATTTCCTTGTGCAACTTGGTTGCCAGTTATCTGTCAAAATCCTGCGGTGAAGCCTCTGAGTTGGACGGATTTAATCGTTCAACCCACACCGGAACCGATTGTGCCAGCACCGCAACCCATTGGACGCTCGCCCTGGCAGATGGTGAGTACGGTATTATTTGTGAGCGTACTGGTGACCAGTTTAGTGATGGGAATGCGATCGCTTGGGGTATTAGAACCACTGGAATTAAAAGCGTTTGATCGCTTGATGCAATTGCGTCCCTCCGAAGGGTTGGATTCACGGATTACGATTGTCAAAATTACCAATAAAGATTTGCCATCACCGGAACAAACCCCCCTCACTTCCCTACCTGATGACAAGCTAGATCGGCTGCTAAAAATTCTCGAACCGTTACAACCCCGTGCGATCGCCTTGAATCTCTATCGTGATTTTCCGGTGAATGTCAATTATCCCGAATTAGCTGCCAAACTACAGCAAAATTCTAGTTTTATTGCCCTTTGCGCGGTGGGCAGCCACACGCCAGATAAACCCAGCATCGCACCACCCAATGAAGTTTCCGAAAAACTACGTCTTGGATTTGGAGATATTTTACCGGATGATGATAGGGTTCTACGTCGGTATATTTTAGCCATGTCTCCTAGCAATTCTCTTTGCCAAACGGATAAATCCTTTAGTCTTCAAGTAGCACGACATTACCTCCAAGCAGAAGGTATCAAACTAAAATTAACGCAACAGGAGTATTTTCAACTAGGACGGGTGGTTTTTCAAACCCTGGAAAAAGATAGTGGAGGCTATCATGAGTTAGATAGTCGCGGACATCAAATTTTGCTGAATTATAGAGCCGGGGGAAAAGTCGCAGAGGAATTAGAGCTATGGGATATTTTACAAGGGAGAATAGACCCCGACTTAATTCGCGATCGCATTGTATTAATCGGCACTACAGCCAGCCGCATTACCAATCTACCGACACCGATCGCTTACGCTCAAGATATTTCGCGATTGTATGATGCCAATCCGCGTCGTGAGAAAACATTAGAGATGCCGCCCGTGGTGTTTCAAGCTCACGCGATCGCCCAAATCCTGGGTGCGGTTTTAGACAATCGTCCACTATTGGGAGTATGGCCGAAATGGGGAGAAATGCTGTGGATTTGGGGCTGGTCTATAGCAGGCGGTTTGGTGGCGTTTTACTTGCGTTCCGGATGGCATTTGGGAACAGTTTTTGGTGCTGGACTCGGGAGTTTATTGGCGATCAGCTTTGTGTTTTTAGTAAAAGGGGGATGGTGGGTGCCTCTAGTGCCTTCAGCGCTCGGATTTGTCGCTTCGGGCGGTAGCATGGCGGTGTTACTACGGTTGGGAATCCAAGGAGGAATCGCGATCGCATCTTTATCAGGGCTTTCCTTTTTACTTTTGATAGGGGGTACTTGGGTGCCGTTAGTTCCATCGTTGTTAGCATTGATATCCAGCGGCGGTATAGTCTTATTTTACCATCGATTTATTCTTAATAAAAAGTATTAAAAAAATCAAACCAACTAACCAATTATGAGTCAAAAATTTGAAATAAATAACAGCATTCAGATTTGGGTGATGGTGGCCTGTTTAATGGCCGCTTTGAGCTATTGGGTACTGCCGGGAAAGGGACAGAACCCACCCTCCTTTAATCCGTTGCGCTTTATTCCGCGAGAGGTATATAATGAAGATACTTCCAATGGTTCGGGTGAGGGAAAACCGGGAGATACAGAACCGGGTGGGGGAACTCGTCCGAGTAATCTCGAAGGCAGTTTATGTCCAGAGGAAGTGAAAAAACCATTAAAAGCTTTAGTGCCTTCGCGAATCGTGATGGAGCAGGCCGAAAGTGGCGATCGCCGGGTGGAATATGTGGAAGAATATACGGTGTCTGATTCTCCCACATTCTGGTTTTTCGTGCCCTATCACGCTCCACTCCAGGCGGAATTTGCCTTAGTCAATGAAAATGCAGAAGAACTTTATAGTACCACGATCACGTTACCGGAAAATCCGGGAATAATTGGGATTGGAATTCCCGCAGTTGCTACGGATAAACTGCTAGAATTAGGGAAATATTATCGGTGGCAACTGACAATTGTCTGCTATCCCGATCGCCCCTCTTTAAACAATTTGTTTGTTCAGGGTTGGGTGCAACAGGTAACGCCTTCACAACAAATCAGTCAGTGGCAGGGGATAAATCGGCAAGAAATCCCCTATGAGACACTCCGCCAAGCAGTTGCGGGGTATGCCACTGAGGGAATTTGGTATGATGCGCTGACGCTATTGGGCGATCGGCGGTTACAAAATCCATCGAATAGTGAGATCGCCGGAGATTGGCAAAGTTTGTTAAACTCAGTTAACTTGGGTGATTTTGCCGATGAAGCGATTGTCGAGCGTTATGTGATAGAACCCTGATCGCATCCGCCTGATGGCAGGAATGGGGGACTTTTAACTCCCTCCTCAATCGGGACTATAACCAATTGCCAACCAACACAAACGATCCCCAATAATAAGGCGCTCTTTTATTGATAAATTCCTTGCGGATATCATCTTGTGCCAAACGCAGCGCTTCTGCTTTGCTGAGTGCGCGAGGGTCATTCAAATAATAATAAAATCGATTCATTAAAAGGGCGCTAGTTTCATCGTCGATATACCACAGGGAGGCAACGGTACTCCGGGCACCCGATCGCACGGCAACTCCAGCTAGTCCCAACACTGCGCGATCGTCTCCATCTGCGGTTTTACAAGCACTCAATACTAACAGTTCGATGGGACTGGGTTGATTTTCCGTTTGTTGGGTGAAAATCGTGCTTAATTCATCCAGATTGATCCGTCCATCCCATGCTTCAATTCCCGTTTTTTCGAGTTGGGAACTAAATTCGCCATGAGTAGCAAGGTGAACGATCGCAAACGAGCGCGAATTGATCTGATTTTCCAAGGTTTCTTTTTTAAATTTTTGGTTTCGCAGTTGGCGACTTGAACTCACAGAGTTTTCAACCAGGTTGAGTTCTCGATCTGCGTATTCGAGTGCTGGCAATCCGCGCAAGGGTTCGGTAATTCCAGCTAATAGTGCGGTTAAAGATTGCTGGGAGAGGGGTTGGGGATCTTTTAATTCTAGACCGAGATTGAGGGCGACTGCATATTTCTGGACGACATATTCTCCCTTACTGTTAGATAGCGCTGCCATCGGAATATTCCGCAATCGACCCTCTAGCACAAACACCAAAGTTTTAATGGGGTTTACCTCAGAATTAGATGCAGTTTCAATCGGTTGAATTAACCAGTTATAAACCTCGGGCAATAGCTGTTTCGCCTCAGTAGAAACAAAGCGTTCTTCTAATTCTGTTCTGAGGGTATCTAGTTTCTGATCGACGTCCTGCCGCGAAATCTCTGTCTGGAAATAGAGCAAGTCGGAGGCACCGGGACGTTTAACGATAACGGCTAATCGTTGGGGTAAAATGATCGGATAAATAATGGCTGCCTGATGTTCCTCTGCAAGGAGATCCAGTTCGACGGGGGTTTCAGTTTGCAAGCTGCACCGCAAAAAGTTCTCTAATTCTGCCAGTTGCAAATCAGCGATCGCCTGTCGGGCTTTTTCTAAGTTTTCGGGGCTGGGATTTTCCTTTTGCAATAGCAAGTCTACAAATTCTCGATACAGGGGGTCGATTTGTTTCTGAAAGGATAGCTGAATATCTGGATTAATTCCCGTTAAATCTTTGCGAACTAATTTTAAACTCGCAATGGCCGCATCATAAAATTGCAAAGCGCTGGAATTTTCCTGGGTTTTCTGTTGAATTCTTGCCATCTGCCATTGCCACTGATAAGCAATTTCTGGAGCGTCTTTAGCTAAAGCGATCGCATCCGTGGTGAGTTGTTGCGCCTGTAACCAATCTTCCTTTTGTTCGGACAACCAAGCGCGATTTCCCAAGGCGTGAGAGCGCAGTCTGTCATCGCCTAGTTCTTGAGCTTGTTGTTCGGCAATTTTTAATAATTCCTCGATTTGGGCCAAATCGTAGCGATTGCTTTGATTTCTCAGGTCCCAAAGACTGCGGGCGAAATTAATGCGGGCGTAAACTGCGATCGCGCTGGTGGGTAGATCGTCGAGTTCAGATTGAATTTGTGTGATAATCGGTGAGGCTGTTGCTATTTGATCTACTTCAATAGTCAGACTCAGTTGATTGAGGTACGCTTGCAGACGAGTGGCTGGAGAACTAGCGGCGATCGCCGCTTGGTTGTAGAATGCCAAAGCATGGGTAAAATCTTCTTGGGCACGAGTAGTATTCCCTAAATTCAGTAAAGATAAACTTATCTCTTGAGGTGATTGTAGGGTTTCAGTCACTTGCAAACTCTGTTCCAAAATTTGCTGTGATCGCTCCAAGTAACCAAAGGATCGCAGCAGGTTTCCCAAACTTCGGAGTGCCATTGCTTTGATAGCGGAATTGGGTTGTTGCTGTAAACTGAGGAGAAATTCATCTAAATTTGACTTTTTCGACGTTGACTCTGGATCGGGCGACTGAACTAAGGATTCGCAAGTCAACCTCTCTACCTCTAAAACTTCAAAAATAGTATTGCAAGCCGCTCGTGAAAATCCCATCGATTCCAAGGCTTTTGCTTGATTCATCAAGCTACCTCTAACTCCTTCGCGATCGCCTGATTTTTGATAAGCCATTTCGGCCTGTTTCCAGGTTTCCAAAGCGGCTTCAGCTTGTCCTTGCGCTAATTGTAAATTTCCTTGCGCGTTCAGGGTTTGCGCCAGCACAGACAGGGGAACATTAGCTGTATTTTCTAATAAACTTAGACTGGTGGCGATCGCCTCCGTTGCTTCCGGCCATTGTCCTAATTTTTGATAGACTAACGACAGATAACTTAAACTGACGGCGCGCTCGACAACTGCTTCGAGATCGCCAAACATCGCTTCTGCCTGTTTTAACAGTTGTGCCGCTTCTAAAAATTCCCCATTCTGATAAGCAGTACGAGCGCGTTCCAATAACGATTCTGGCTCAATAGATTGAGCGAGTGCCGGGTGAGCATTTTCTTCAAACCCCAATAAACCCTGTCCGATTTGTGCTGACAATACTGGCAGATTCAGACTGAGAATCAGTCCGCAAATCGCCCAAACCATCAACTTAAATTTTAGTGTTAAAATAAATCGGAAACTATGGTAAAATATACCCCGTTTTCTTGCCATGTTTTTTCTCTGGAATCGAGATTTACTAAAGGAATACCCCAATCTACCCGCGCCGTCAAGCGGTTGCCAAACTGCATTCGCAATCCCACCCCCGCAGACAACAATGCATTCTGTTCTGGATTGGGGCGATCATCGCTATTCCAACCCACCCCCGCATCCAAAAATGGTGCAATTTGCACCAACCGTCCCCCCCCAGACACTAAAGGAATTGGTAACCGCAATTCCACCGAAGCTAATGCACCATTATCCGTCAGTAAAGCATCTTGTCGATATCCCCGAATCCGATCTTGACCCCCTAAACCAAACTGTTCAAATGGCAATAAAGCATTTGCCGAAAGTTGCACATCCCCGCGCATTAACAGTAAAGTATTATCGGTCACTCTTCGCACCCACTGCGCCTGACCTCGCCATGCCAAAAAGCGACTATCCGGTTCACTATTATTAACCGTTGCATCAAACCACCCCACTCCCAAACTCAATTGGGAACGCGCTGCAAACACTTGCCGATCTTCGCGCTGCGTCCATTCCTGAAAAAATCGTAAGGCTGAAATCCGCGTTTCTCCCGCATCATTCGCACCCGGAGACAGGGGAAAATCCACGCCTAATAAAGAAGTTTGGCTATCGCGTCTCGAAGCGGTTAAACCCAAGGCAAATTCTTGAAAAACATATTCATCTTCGCTATTTTCTCGCGCTTTTGTCTGAATGGATTGAAAGGGTTGCCGATAAGCAATTTCATACACTTGAGAATCCGCTTCAATCTCCAATTCATCGAATGGTTCTTCCACAATCTTACTATCCCCCCTGCCGTAGTAAAAACTGAGGGTTCCATTACGAGAGTTGAGAGGAATGCCGTAGATTGCATCCCAAGTATTGCTACCATCGGTATGGGTGTAGGCAACCGTTGCCACATCTCCCAATCCCAAAAGATTACTAAAATTTGTTTGCACCGTTTGCCGGAAACTGCCGACACTGGGAGCGCGGTTATTATCTACACTCAATTGCGTTCCCAGCAACGGTTTTTCTTGGACGGTTACGGTTAGTAAATTGGTACCGGGACGCACCCCTGGGGAGAGTTCTGCCGAAATGGTTTCGATATTTTCATCGAGTTGGAGCAATTGCAGCGCGGTGAGTACCCGTTCGGGATGCACGGGTTCTGAAATAATCCGTTCTAACCGTTGTTGAATATAGCTTTTATTGAGTCTGCCATTGGTGCGAACGGCGATATCTTCTAACTGACCCTCGACCACTTGGATAGTGACAACGCCATTTTGGACGATTTGCGGGGGAATGTACGCGCCAGAGGTGAGATAACCGGCATCAAAATAAAGTTGAGCGATCGCCGATCGCGCATCTAAGAGGCGATCAAAGGTGAGGGGTTGCTGGAGAAACGGTTGGGTTGCGGCAGCGAGTTGTTCAGCGGTAAAGACGGTACTACCGATCGCCTCGAACTGTTGCACTTGAACAGTTTGGGAACTGGGTTTGTCCGGGAATGCGGCGATCGCCAGGATGTCCCCAGATGGCGATCGCATTTTCGCTTGTAGGGGCACACAACCTGTGGCGATCGTTGCGCCAATCGCCACCTCACTTGCCAATTGTGGTGCTGTCAGTACCCAGTCACCATTCTCTTTCATTTCCCAATCCCGTGCCTCGATAATGCGATCGCGCTGGGGTAAGGTGCGATTTAGATTGTGTTCCTCAGTTTGACGTTCTCCCGAAATCCCATTCAAGCGCCAATCTTCCCACACCTCATCGCTGGTAAGAGGGTCAGTTGGCGAGGGAGGCAACCCACCGCGTCCCGTTTGCACAAACTCACTTCCCTGACCGAGACGACAGACGGTATCATCAATTAAACGAGCAACATCGACCGTTTCATCTTCCAATTCCACAAACCCTTTGCTGGGATCTACATCGGGAGTGTTGATGCCGATGGTTCCACTCAGGGAGGGGTCGGTGCGGGAAATGGCGGTGATGTCATTGGTGGAGAGGGTATTGGGGTTGAATTGAGTTAAATCTTCGCCGAGTTCGCTTTCTAGTTGTTCCCGCGTCTTCGCCTCCAGTCCTAGGATGACATCCGTAGAAATCGCGATCGCACCCCCAGAACCGTTGAAAGCGTTGGCGGAGATATTGCTATTTTCCAACCCCGCGATCGCTTCAGTATCGATGGTAATATTACCGCCATCGCCAGGATTATCCTGAGTACCTGCAGTGGTGGAAATATTGCTATTTCCGCGTAAGATAATCGTTTCGGCATTGATGCCAATGTTACCGCCTTGTCCGGAAACGGTTTCACCAGTAAGAATTGCAGCATTTTGTAATTCTAGGCGATCGCTATTCACCGTGAGACTGCCTGCATTACCCGTCGCTTCCCCACTCACCGAGAGTTTTGCGCCATCTCGGATCGTGAGTTGACTGCTGGATATTGTTAAATCTCCCGCATTTCCAGATCCTTGAGTTTGAGTGAATGCACCGCTGGGAAATCCATCCGGATTGGTACCACTGAGTTCTACAGAGTCCGACACAATGGAAATACTGCCACCGGGAAACGTGCCAACCGTCCCCGCCGCGATTTGTCCGCCATTACGAACCGTCA
This sequence comes from Laspinema palackyanum D2c, assembly GCF_025370875.1. Classification (NCBI taxonomy): domain Bacteria; kingdom Bacillati; phylum Cyanobacteriota; class Cyanophyceae; order Oscillatoriales; family Laspinemataceae; genus Laspinema; species Laspinema palackyanum. Next base: position 26,021 of record NZ_JAMXFD010000025.1, on the reverse strand, counting down.
AGGATTGCGAGTTAATCGTTAAAAGGCCTCCCTGACCTTGACCTGCGGTACTGGTGGAGATGCTACCGCCATTATCCACCAACAGGCGATCGCTATCTAAGATAATATTTCCCCCGTTTCCGGTTGACTCCTGTGCCACGTCAGCAAAGATCCCGCTACGAAAATCCGCCGTTGTTCCCCTCACTTCCAGCAACTCCGAAGCACTCAACCGGATATCTCCGGCATCTCCCTCTCCGAAAGTAGTGGAACTGATTTGAGCGCCATCGCGAACGATCGCCCGATTTGTTGCGATCGCAATATCTCCGCCATCCCCACTTGATTCGATATCCGCAGTGGAAAATATCCCGGAAGTGCCGACGAGTTCTACCGTTGAAGCGGCGATCTCAATGTTTCCCCCATCTCCCGCGCCAAAAGTGGAAGCACTGACTTGAGCGCCATCTCTGACGGCGATGCGGAAACTGTTGATCTCGATATTGCCGCCATTTCCAGCACCTTCGCTGTTGGTAAAGATCCCGCTATCCAAAGGAGGGGATAATTCTTCCCCTGTAGTCGGGTCAGCGATCGCGCCTGTGGATCCGCTCATTTCAATAAACTCTAAGGCATTCACCCTGACATTTCCGCCATTGCCGGTACTCGGTTGCAATGCCGATGCCGATGCCTGTCCCCCATCTTGGAAAATGACCCGCCGCGCAGTTATGTCTATATTGCCGCCATCCCCTGCACCTGCGGTTTCTGCCAGCAACCCACTGGGAAACCCTTCTAAATTGTTGCCACTGAGTTCCAGAGATTCAGCGGCGCGAATGGTGAGATTGCCTCCTGGCGCTTCGCCAAAGGTGGTGGTTTGCAGTAGGGAACCGTCACGCAGTTCGATGCGCCGACCCTGTAACTGGATATCCCCACCTGCGTCTCCACTGGTATCGATCGCACTGCCTTGGGACAGTTGGATATCTCCATAAGTCACTGTTGATGGTGCTTGTGACAATTCTTCCAGGGGAACCAGAGACAATTCACCGGCGATCGCCGAACTGACTTCGATGCGTCCCGACTCTGCCAATAATGCCGCGCCTTCTAGGAAAACATTTCCCCCTGCCAGGGTTAAAGTTTCACCGGGACTGACTTGCAATACAGCGCCTCCCACTGCAATATCCCCAGGATTGCTGCCATATTGCAATCCAATGGGAGTGCTAATCGTCAGTTGAGGCGGAGTTTGTACATCAGCGCCAAACTGGGTGCCATCAGCAAACGTGAAGCGATCGGCAGTGGTTGCCAAAAACGATCCACCGATATTGAGTTGAGCGTTAGGACCAAAAACGATACCGTTAGGATTTAATAGGAATAGATTGGCGGTTCCATTTGTCGCGAGAACCCCATCAATATTAGAAATCGAAATCCCGGTGATTCGAGTAAAAATATTTTCAATCGTGGGATTGTTATTAAAAAAAGCAGCCGTGTCGGTTGGGATGGAAAATTCTTGGAAACTGTGGAATAAATTGGAGCCAGATGAGGTGCCCCCGTCGATAATTAAAGCATCGCTATCCGGGGTGACAATAGAGTTAACAGGTAAGGTGGCATCCGGGACAATTTGTGCGACGGCAATCGGGGGGAACAAGCAAAGCGCGATCGACAAAATCGCCAATTTCCCGGTAAGGGAGGATCCAGATATCTGCGATCGCTGCCTGTGGCCCATAATTATTGCTCCGTGTGGTTTTTCCCGCCCGGAAAGGAATTATAGACCAAAAGCGGGAAAAATCAAACGAGAGGAACCTCAGATTTCACAGATTTTCACGGATGAGAAGGGATGAGCGCGATCGCATCTGACCCAGTTGGCGTTTGAGCGCTAAACTGACCCCCAGGATTCCCAACACCAGCACCCCGACATAAGACGAAGGTTCTGGAACTGAAGTCACCGGGGAATTTGTCTCGGTTTCCTCAAATGAAATTTCCGTCACCTCAACCACTTGATAGTCTTGCGTAAACAAGCGGTTGAAAATAGTTTCATCGGTTAACGGATTTTCACTCCTAAATCGAATGGGATTGGCCGTATTAATAAACGGATCTAAAATATCATTTTGTGCCAAAACTAAAAAAATGTCGTCCTCCGAAGAGACTTCCTGATGGTTCACCGAGGTTAAATTAATGCCACCAACGGTATTATTGCTGCTAGAAGCCAGAGAGCGCAGTTGCCACCAGTAAACATCATCCGGTTGTTGACCGAACAGATTGGTAAAATTTTCATCCGGGTCGATCCACCACTGACTACGGGTAAAAGTGGAACTCCGTCCCCAGATAAAAGGAAGGGAAATCGCCTCAGCATTGCTATTCGTCGTCGATTGAATGGAGAGGAACCCACCACTCAAACTTTCGATTTTATGACCGTAAATGTCTTGCGGTTCGCGGTGTTCCAGATGCCAAAAATAACTCATGGTTCAGTTGCTCCTTTGCGTTTAGCACGGTTTGTCTGTTTTTCTCTCTGCACTGCCAAGGCATTTTTACGGCCAATGGCAAAATTTGTCATAAAAGTTTACAATTTAAAGCCCCAGATTTCACAGATTTTACAGAGGAATGAGGGTTTGGAAACCAAACCTCTACGACACTTCACCCTATTTGGGTCCGCCATCAACGATCGCACCAGAAATCCACAGATTCGTGCCACTGATGCGATACCAGAGTGATGTGGCAGGGATACCAAGTGCCGCTTCATAGTCGATCCACTCACCTACAGTCCACTTGTCAAATGTCAGTTGACTGCCATAGGGATATTCGGTGACTCGCGAATAATTTGTCCCGGGACCCGATCGCACGAACGCACCAATGGTGGAAAGAGTCACGCCGGTAAAATCGAGTGGTTCCCAAGATAGATCGAAATAGGCATTTCCTCGTTCTTCATAGTGATGGAAATGGACATCGTACCATCCATCATAAGGGACGGTAAAATCGAAGGTGCGGTGGTTTCCATACCCTTGTTCCCACTGGTTTTCTGGAGTAATGTAAACCCAGCGATCGGTGTTTGCTAATCGAGCGGATAGTTGGAATCCGTCATCGCCGCGAACCTTGGCACGATAGTAACGACCCGCTTCTAAATAGTCCTGAGTATAAGCCCGAATAGCAAAGTTATTATCCGGCAATCTTTCATCGCGATTTGGTGCAGCAGTTCCCCAATCAAAACTGATGCCATCCTTGCCATCGCTGCGGCGATTGGAACCTAAGCTCACTACCCCGATCGCATTATTCATCTCTCCCCCATTGGCAAAGAAATTACTCGGAGGTTGATTGCCTGCTTTGCGATCCCACCAGAAAAAGGTGGAGCGCCACTCTCGCGATTCATTCACCGGATCTTGGAAAAATTGAGCTTCTTCGAGGGTAAAGTTGATACTGCTACTGCCTAAGTTTTCAAAGTAATCGACATAGAAATCATATTCACCAGTTTCTGGCACTTTAAAAAAGATTGTCCTTGGTGGGGTTACTGTGCCCCGACTACGCCAATCAGCACCATCATCCCCTAACACTACACTATCATCAATCCATTCCCCTGTTTCAACGTTTTTAACCCGGAACCAGACGCCATCATCGGATTGGGTAGTAATCTTATACAGTTGACCGGCTTCAAAATTGGTGCGTGTCCAGGCTTCCATTGCAAAGTAATCATTTTGTACTGCACTATCGGGACTGCCAAGACCCCAGGATGTGGACAAGCTAAGCTTACCATTTTCGGATTGATTGCCTAAATCAAGAATGGCTGCTGGATTGCTAAAATCGTAGTTATTTCTGTCGGCTAAATTCTCAGGCGTGCGATTGATAAATCGAGCGTTCCAGTTGCTTGTTGGAATAGCGCTATCGTTATCGGCAATTTGCACTTCATACCCAGTTGGTGATACCTGATAACCCGCACCTGTCACTAAATTCACGCTTACGGTTTCATTGCCTTCAAATCCACTATCGTCAATGGGAGTGATCGCAATTGTGGCAAAGAAAGAGTTCGGATCAATCGTGACGCTGCCGGTAAGCGGTTGATAGTCTACACCGTTTTCTGCTGTACCTCCCACAGAATAATTTACCGTTAATTCCTGTCCTAACCCACTGGTACGCAACAAGATTAAATTCCCCGCTACACCGGATTCCGAAGCGTTCAAATTACCGGGTGCTAGCATCACCATCGGCAGGGGTTCGTTATCGACAATCGTGACAGTGGCGCTATTTTGACCGCCGATTTGATAGTCGCTGCCTGCACTCAACATCAGCACAACGGGTTCATCCCCTTCTACAAAGCTATCATCGATCGCAGTAATATCGATCGCAATCGAAGATTGACCCGCAGGAATGGTAATGCTATTGGAAATGGCGCTATAATCGCTGCCATTCACTGCATTACCGCTGGTCGCTAAATTTACCGTTAGCGGATTATCGGTATTGCCAGTACGCAGTATCGTAAATTGACCCCGATCGCCACTTTCAGAAGCAATCGCATCAGTGGCATTAATGATTACTGACGGTAACTCATCCACTGTGATCGCTACATTCACGGCATTCTCAGACGCATCTACCCCGTCAAACGCCGTCACTGCAAACGCAGGCACTGCATTACCTACCGTGTCGGGATACCAAATCAGCGACTCACCCGCTGCCAATTCAGTCTCACCTACCGTCACAGATTGACCGTTTTTCGTGAGAGTACCAGAGGTGATTCCGGCAATCCGAAATGCGATCGCATCTCCCTCAACATCCGACGCATCCGACGCAATCAGCAAATCTTCATAACTGATAGTAAACGGTAAACCTGGCGTCGCACCGGAGAGGGTGGTAATCTGGCTAAATGTTGGAGCATCGTTAACTGGCGTACCGGACAGCGCGATCGCACCCGTCACCGCAGGCGCAATATTATCCGTCACGGACGTGGCGATCGTCACCTCACCGTAATAATTTTCTGTCGGAATAAACCGCACATCCGCTAATACAGCATTGACGGTAGTGACATCACCGCTTACTTGCCACAATCCCGTTGCCGAATTATAGAATGAACTAATACCATCAACCGTGCCGGTTGTCAAGGTTCCGGCTGTGGGATTGAGTTGCAATTCTACAGTAATAGTATCTCCAGAATCGGGGTCACTGACGACCAAATTGATGAGATTCAGTGGAATATCTTCGGTGTAAGTTTGCGTAGCAGTTTGCGGGGTTAGGGTGGGAGGCACATTCGGTAAATCGTTATCGGCGATCGCCACCGTCCCCATGTTTTTAGTTCCTACATTATAAGCACTCCCTGCCGCCAAAGTTAGCACCACCGTCTCAGTGCCTTCTACTTCCTCATCATCGATCGCAGACAGGGGAAGCGTGATACGATCGCTACCTGCGGGAATGGTAATGTTGCCGGTGAGTTCAGTGTAATCGATAGTATTAGTTGCCGAACCGGCGATCACATAATTCACCAGTAGGGGATGCGTGGTATCGCCAGTGCGAATAAAAGTGTATTCACCCGCATCCCCGGTTTCCGACGCATCGGCATCACTCGCTTCCACAGTCACAGTGGGTTGAGTGCCGTAAAAATTCAGTTTCCAGGAATTCCAGGTGCCTCGCTCCGCATTATTATAAAAATCTCGCACCCGCAATTGCCACGTCCCTTGGGAAGAATCACCCCAGTGACGCACGGTATTAAACACCCAATTTTGATAATCATCCCCATTATCATTGCTGGGATTTGCTAGGAGAGATTTAGTGCCATCCGGCGCGGTTAATTCTATCCATAAATCGCCGCGATAGGGATGATCGCCATCAAATACCACTTCCACCGATTCCAGGGTGATATTGCCATCAAGGCTAAATTCCTGAGTGATGCCGCCAAAAGTCCCGTCAGGAATGGCGCGATTGACGGTTAAAGTGCCGGAGGTAATGGCAACTTCTGGCGCAACGGATGTCCAACTCGACGCCGCTGCAACTGCACTGGCCGCATCTACCAATCCGAACCCATAGCGATCGCTGTGTCGAATGCGATCGCCATCATTGCCACTCCAATTTGCACTGGAATCGGCGATCGCATCTCGATTCGCCGTTTCTGCTAAAATATGCTGCACCTCTCGCCACGTCAGATTCGGATTCGCCTGCAACATCAGCGCCACCACACCGGAAACCACCGGCGTCGCTGAAGAAGTGCCGCCAAAGTCATTCGTATAATCTAAATTGGTGTAATTCGCACCAAATTTGCCACTGCCATCGGTATTCCAACCGCGATTGCCGAGCAAATCGGTGGAGGTAATTCCTCCAGTAGTCCCACTGGAAGGAGCAGAAATAAATAAGGCAGACCCTTCTTGAGAGTACAAGGGTTTGCGACCTCGGGAATCTACCGCACCGACTGCGATCGTGTAGCGAGAATTGGCATAAGCATTATAATTAATATTTTCGGCATTTTCCGCATCATTTCCCGCACCAAACAGGTAGATATTCCCCAAACCGCCTCGACCTGTGGTTACGCCTTGATGCAGCGCCATCAATCCTTGACCTTGTTCACCAAACCAGAAGGCCGGTGGTTTCCAGCTATTATTGTAAACCTGAATCGCTTGGTTTAAATTCGAGTACAGTGCATCGGCAATTTGAATGTCGGTTACTTTATCCGCAATCAGACGAATTCCTCCCCATTCTGCGTTTGGGGCAACTCCACTAATCCCGATATTATTGTTACTGGTTCCCACAGCAACTCCCGCCACTGCGGTGCCGTGTTTGTTGGAGGTTTGCAACTCTAACGACCAATTGTTGAGCGTGCCGCTATTTCCCGCAACCCGATCTTCAAAAATTAACCACCACTCGCCATTTGCTTCTTCGCCGTTAAATAAGTCGGTGTTGATTTCGATGTCCCCACTGGCGGTCATCGTGGGCAACAGCACTTTTGTTCCTTTCGGACTGTAGAGATAAATATCTAACTCGTTGGGAGCGGGATGGTCAAGATTGAATTTCAGTTTTGCATTATCGATTTCTCCTTTTAACCCCACATCAAGGGTCGGAATCTCGAACGTCCAATTTTTATCGCTTAACGGTTGCGGACTGGCAAAATTTGAGGCGATGGTTTGGTGGGAAAAGGGTGCCGGATCGGTATCGTAGTTGCGGTGTAAGATATCTCCTTCATTGAGGTCGCGACTCAAATCGGGACGGTAGCGATCGCTTAAATCGAGGTGAGTGTGTTGCACTCCATCATCCACAATGGCGATCTTTACGCCTTCCCCAGTTATCTCATCCCACACCGTTATTACATTGGCGTCAACTCCCGCAGTTCCTCCCGTTTGACCCCTATTTTCCAAGTGCCACTGTTGGTTAAATAACGGATCGTTAGGATTCGATAAGGGTTCGAGTTGTACTCGCGTCAAGGGATAGGCAAATTCCAAACCATTGAGATCGCTCAATCGTTTGGCAACTTGTTGTGCGTTGCCAAGTTCGGAAAAATTCCAGATGTAAGTGTCGGGAATATGTCCGGTGGCACCGATATCTTCGGCATCATAAAGAGTGGCAAATTCTGAGGCAGAATAACCCGGGGTAACTCCCACCACCCATTGACTGGTTGTTTCTAATGCTTTTGGATCATAATTCTCCAAATCTTGCGATCGCAAAAGCGCATATTTCACCGGATCCGGTAAGGTTTCGATGATCGGAGTTGGCGGTTGGGTTTTCTCTTCGGTGCCATCATCCACTTCCCGTTTGGCATAATTCTCGATCGCTTTCCCGAGTTCAGTGTCCCCCCATTTTTTATTCGGATTGATGACATCTTTCAGTAATGCTGCTTCTGCAATCGCACCTCGAACTTGAAAAATTACATCGTTATAATCGCGATCAGTTGTACCATCTAGTCGCAAATCTTCAAACACGAAAGTGCTGCCGTCTCCAAACACATCAGCAATCTGACCGAAGTTAAATCCATCGTCTGGATTAGCAGTAGACATCGAAAAAAGAGGACGTTTTGACGCCGGAACTGAATCAAAGTTTCCGGCTTCTATTTTTGCCCAAATTTCTTGTACCGTTCCCGGCGGCACCAGCAGAACTCCAAATTTATCCCCTGGCGTCATCTCACGGGTTTTGATTCCCTGATAGTCACCGCGATTGAAATTGCCTTCTCCCAGTTCACCACTAAATCTCGCCCCTTCAGTGCGATCGGAAATTACGACATGACCTTCTAGAGATTGACTCAAGCTACGCCGCAATGCTTCTTGAATAAATGCTTCGAGACCCTGCTGCTGAAAGGGTTCCATTCCGGTCAAGCTAAAAGCTGCCAGTTCTCCTTGATAGCCTCCGCCATCAAATAGGTAGTCAAACTGAACTTTTCCGCTTTCCCCTACGACGAAAACACCAGAATCAAAGGTAACATTGTCAAAATTCCCCAGATTTTTTTGAAGGCCTGAATCATCTCCATCCGATGAAGCTGTGGCATCGGTTATGCTAGTTTCATTGTTATTTTCGGAGTCACTGTCAGTTTCTCGGTCGGAATTAAGTAGGGATTTGCTCTGTGGGTTTTCCTTGATGTCTTCCTCTGTGTTTTCTTCGGTATGTTCTACCTCGACATCAATATCGGTTTTCCCTGAACTAGCGGCGACTTCTGAAGATAATGCCGATTCGCCAGATTCCTCATTCGGAACATCAGAAAGAGATGGTTTGAGAGAATCTGTGTGAGATGCTGGGGTTTCTTCGTCACTGATAAGCTGAGGTGAGTTATCGAGTGCGATCACCTCGTCATCCGTCTCAAGTTCGAGGTGTTCTGCTTCTGAGGATTCCTCCTGATCGTCAGTCAGGGTCCCGCCCGCGCTGTTATCTGATTCTGAACTCTCAGAAGGATTGTCTGCTCCCTCAATTTCCTCAGTGTTACTGTTTGATGGTTCTTCACTATGGGATTCCTCTTCGGAAACAGCGCCACCGTTATCGAGTGCGATCGCCTGGTCATTCATCTCAAGTGTGGGGGGTTCTGCTTCTAAGAATTCATCTCGATCATCGCTCAGGGTCCCGCCCGCGCTGTTGTCCGATTCTGAACTCTCAGAAGGATTGCTCGATCCCTCAATTTCCTCAGTGTTACTGTTTGATGGGTTTTCACTATGGGATTGCTCTTCGGAAACAGCGCCACCGTTATCGAGTGCGATCGCCCCGTCATCCGTCTCAAGTGCAAGGGGTTCTGCTTCTGAAGATTCATCCTGATCGTCTGTCAGAGTCTCGCGATCGCTATTATCTGATTCTGAAGTTTCAGAAGGATTGTCCGATCCCTCAATTTTCTCAGTGTTATTGTTTGATGGTTCTTCACTCTGGGATTGCTCTTCGGAAACAGCACCACCATTGATGAGGGGATCGTCTTCATCGATATTGTTTAAACCCACAACTTCATCGTCTGGGCGATAATTCGTCAGTGAATCGCTGTCGGAATTCTCCGGGCTGGAGGAAACTATAACTTCCTTATCTAAAAGGTTACCCTTTTCCAAAACTATCTGGGTAAACTCATCTTTACCCTCTACAAAAGTTTCTGGAGTCAACACCTCTCCCGAGCGATCTGCATCCAGGGAGAGTTCCCCGCCACCCGCAAGACTTGATGAGAGTGGAGAGACGAGTTGATCGTCAGGGAAGCCATCAGTCAGGCCCCCCAGAAGATTGAACTCATTGTCGTTGCTTCCAGACATTTAAGCACCTCTGATTCTGGATCCAAGTCACTAAGAGAACTCCATCTATAGATTCGCGCTCTGTTTCAGAGCCAAGAGGCAATACAGATTCAGACGGATTTTGACAGTTGCCTCTATCTTGCTCTCTAAGGAAGGTTCTGATTTTTACGGGAAATGCTGGCAGTTGTTACAAAACTTTACGTCAGCCGCAAACGTTAAAAGCGACGAAAGCCCCTCTCGCCTGTGCAGGTACCTTTCCCATCAACAGTTTTGGTTTTTAGTTGCTCTACCCACCCATCATCTCTGTTCCTCTTAGTTGCCACAGTCTCATCAAAAGCAGCTACCGGGCAATGCTTGCTAAGTAGTTTGGCTTATGATTATTTCTAATTTTTCTATAAAAGCATAAAAATGCCTGATAGTATTTTCTTCTTTGATACAATTCCCCTTAACTTTACAGACACTTTACAAAAAAGGCGAATTCCGTAAAGCTTTTGTAAAGCAAGCGCAAGTAAGCCCTATACACCCTGTAACGATCTTGATGGGTTGAAGAGGGCGGCGATCACGAGTTGCCCTATTTTTCGATATCCGGATAATGAGGGACCCGAAAATCTGCCCATCCCAACTCCACTTTATACTGCCCAAATCCATATTCAACCCAAGTTCTATACCCGTATATATTGCCCACGTCTTTATAGTTAGTGTGTGGGCAAATGTAACGAAATATTACAAGTTCATCCATTTGGCATAAAAGCTCACGATTTGTCCAGAGAGAAGAAACAAGAGCCAATGAGCGATCGCCGCTGAAAGACTGTGAACCTCGGGACCCCATCTTAGGAAATAGAATCAGTTCCAAATCGGATGGGAATCATCAAAAGCCTCACAGTTTAAGGGTTTGGGAGTGCCATCATACCAATCGGGGAGAAATTTTCTTCCGGCAAGGCATGATGCGTGCATACTTTTCCCGGCTCCTTCCCAGTAAATAAATAGGAGACAAAACTCGGTGATTCCGGCGCGATCGCATCCAACGGATAAAACCACTCCTCGCCTAGTCAACTCTCTATTTAAGCCACTGATTCGCGAACACGCATCCTCCCGACATCTATCTAACCAGGAGCCATCTAGTCATGTTCAAGTTGTTTTTTGGGTTTCACAAGCGTCCTCCAGCCAATGGATTCCAACCTCAATCCAAACGGTATCAAGGACCGGCAATGCGCTTAGAAGAAATGAGAACCCCCAGTGGCATAGTCTTGGATGACACCGAAACAACCGATGACTCCGGAGCGGTGGCAAATAGCGATTTAGGTTTCGAGGATTTCGAGTTCCCCTCACAAGAGAGCGACATGGGCGAGGAATTACCTGGGGAGGAATTAGACCCGGAGAGTTTGGACGTCGCGGAAGATGGCAATACCGAAACGAATTTGGCGGAAGAAGACCTTGAGAATTTACCTTATTTCTACGGGGATATCGACGATGAACCCAGCAGCGAATCCGACGGGGACCTTGTAACGGATATTGCCGAGAGTACCGATGCCGAACCCCAGGAGAGTTCCTCCGACGAAACTGCTGAAATTGCCAGCGACAGTACCGACAGTTCCAATAGCACTGACCCAGAATTTGAGGAACTGGACTGGATTGAGGCTGACGGTGCAAGTGATGAAAGCATGGGGGATGAAAGTGAACTCAACCCTGACGACGAAGTGAACACCGAAACCGTGGAAGAAGCGATTGAGACCGACGGTTTAAGTGAGAAAAGCATGGGGGATGAAAGTGAACTCAAACCTGATGACGAAGTGAACACCGAAACCGTTGAGGAAGCGGTAGAAGAAAAGGCGCTAACCTTAACAACTGAGGCGATCAAGCCGGAAGTTGACCAACCGGATATCCTGGCCCAACTTTCAGAAACTGATACCCCGGAAGACACAACTAACCCTGAAATCGAAACTTTAACGCCGGAATCGGACTACATCATTACTGACGAAATTGAAGCTGAAGATAGTAGTTTAGGGGCCGAACCTGACGAAGGGGGAGAGTCAGAATCCTACAGCAGTTTTGCTAAACTCAGTGATAGTGATACGGCAGAAACTGATGAGGGAATAGAGCCACAAGTCGATAACAATGGGGGTGATTCAGAGAATGAACCCCTCGACAATGAAGAAATCGAGACCCACAGTGACGATGAGGCATCAGAATCCTACAGCAGTTTTGCTAAACTCAGTGATAGTGATGCGGCAGGAACTGATGAGGGAGTAGAGCCACAAGTCGATAACAGTGGGGGTGATTCAGAGAATGAACCCCTCGGCAATGAAGAAGGCAAGGCTAACAGTGACAATGAGGGAGTAGAGCCCCAAGCCAATACCAGTGTTGGTAATTCAGAAAATGAACCCCTCGTCAATGAAGAAGGCGAGACCAACAGTAACGATGAACCAGAAGATTCCGCCACCAGCGAAGCCGAAGAAACCACCGCCGAAAGTGAGGCAGAAAAGAGTGGTTTAGTCGCCGACACCAAATTTGTCAACCTCAAACCCAAATTTGAGTCCGGTACATTCAAAGTCGGAGAGACTGGTCAAGTTGAGGTAGATTTCATCTTTGATGGCGGTGCGTATAAAGGACAAGTCGCCATTGTCAGCCTGTCTGGAATGGAAGGCCTTGACCCCAACTCCCGGGAATTTTTCTTAGAAGCTATTTCCCGCGCAGCCAGTAATTCGGAACTGGGTTATATGGTCATTGACGATAACATCGAAGGCGCAAGATTTGAGGGACGCTTAGGGGAAGGGAATTATAATTCGGGGGAATATCAAGGAGTAAAATCCTTCTTGATGCGTCCGGGAGATGAATTTTTCCTGATGTTAGTTCCCAATGGGACCGTACAGCAGGTGTTAAATAATCCCAACGCGGGTGGCGCACTCCGCCCTCTATTTTCCCTCGCCACTGCCAACCCGCATGATGGCTATCACTTCGGACAAATTGCTGATATTACCGGAGATGGCAGCGCCTTTGCCTGGGAAGATATTCGCATCGATGGAAACAGCGACCGCGATTACAACGACATCGTTTTACAATTCCGAGGGGCCACAGGTAAAGCTGCGTTAATGGATGATGTGGTCGCCCAAGGCAAAGATTGGCGCGGCAGCGACTTGGGGCAAGCCGTGATTGAATATGTCAAAACTTATATCACCCCAGAACCGGCTAACTTGGATGCAGCGTTCGAGGATTTATTGGCGGATTTAGAAAGTCTGCTTGATGAAGCCGATAGTTTCGATGAAAACTTTGAGATTGGAATAGATACAGAGTTTGATGATGACAGTTCCTTAGCCGATGACATAGCAGAAACGGATGTTGAGTTCGAGTCGATCGCTGCTCTTGACGAAACCGAGGTAGCCGATGATGTGACTGAACCTCTCGTTGAGTTCGAGCCGATTGCTGCCGAGAGTGAAACGGAAGTAACCAATGAGGTAGGGTTCGAGGCGATCGCTGCCGAGGGTGAAGCCGAAGTAGAGGAAGCTCCCGTTGAGTTCGAGGCGATCGCTACTTCTGACGAAACTGAGGTAGTCGATGAAGTGATAGAAACTCCCGTTCCGGAAGAGTTGATCGCTGTCGAGGGGGAAACGGAGGTAGCCAATGAAGTAGTTGATGACGTAGAAGAAGAGGCGATCACTGCTGAGACTGAACCCAAAATAGCCGATGAGGTAGAGGAAACTGATGTTGAGGAAGAACCAATCACTGCTGAGACTGAACCCCAGGTAGCCGACGAAGTGGCAGAAATTCCTCGTGAGTTCGAGGCGATCGCAGCCGAGGGCGAAACAGAAGTAGCCGACGAAGTGACTGAACCTCTCGTTGAGGAAGAACTAATCGCTGCTGAGACTGAACCCCAGGTAGCCCATGACATAGAGGAGGCTCCCGTTGAGTTCGAGACGATCGCTGCTGAATCTGAAAATTCTTCGCAGACGCTGGTAGAGGCGGCAGAAACCCAGAACACTCCATCGATTTCAGAGGCAGATGACACCGAGTCAGTCAGTCCCACCAGTCCGATAGAGACCCGGAAAATTTCTGACCCCGATGCGATCTCCACCCCAGCCTTATCCCCGACCCATTTGGCTAAAACTGAGCTAACTTCTCGGTTAGACAACCTCACTCAAACCTTAAAAATTCAAGCCAATAACAGCCAGACCTCTAGTGTTTCTGTTAATACTGCCCTGATAGAACGGTTAGAAACCCTAACTCAAAACCTGCAAAATCAAAACACTTCGCGACCGATTAGTGAAAGCACATTGGCTTTAGTTTCTCGGTTAGAAGAAATGGTGTGGCAGTCCTCCCCAGCGCTACCCGTCGCGGCACCAACCTTTAGCTTTGCTGCTGCCAATCAGCCCTTAGTCGGAATTATCGACACCGGATTCTCTGGCAATAATCCTGATATTGACTACTCCCGAATCACCTGGGGCCAGGACCATATTGATGGCGATAATGATCCCACCTTAGCCCCCGGAGAAGGCAACGAACATGGTACCCATATTTTAGGGGTTATTGCCGCCCACCGAGACAATGGCATTGGCATCGATGGCATTAATCCCCAGGCCCCGATTTGGGCTGGACGAGCTGTGGGTTCCGGCAAATGGGCAGAATCTTTGGTTGAATTTGTGGATGCGGCAGTTGAGTCAGGACAACCCAACGCCGTGGTGAATTTGAGTTTAGATCTAACTCAAATTGATGCTGAGGGAAATGTCACGACTCGCTATGAATTTACCCCAATGGAACGGGCGGCAATCGAGTATGCACGTCAGCATAATGTAATGATTGTCGTTGCCGCAGGAAATGATGGCGGCGTGATGTCGGCTTTGGGCCAATCTTCTCAAGAGTTTGACAATATTATTACCGTTGGTGCATCGGAACGGTTCAATAACGAAATTGCCCTCTCCAAAGCCTATAACCGGACTGAATATTCCAGTTATGGCTATGGGTTAGATATTGTTGCCCCCGGAGGGACTATCGACAATCCCAAATTATCCCTGACTGGTGAGGGAGTTGGAGCAATGGCGGGAACCTCTGTTGCTACAGCTAAAGTGACGGGGGCTGTTTCCCAAGTGTGGGCCGCCAACCCCAGCCTCATTTATCGCCAAGTGATTGAGATTATCAAGAATACTGCCACAGATTTGGGTACCACTGGGTTTGACCTGGAAACAGGTGCCGGGTTGTTGAATATGGTGGCAGCGGTGCAGTTGGCGAAAGCAACAACTGGGGAAGGGCATGATGTCTTACCTACTCTGATTCCTGAAACTTGGGGTGGTGAAGGAGTCTTTACGGCGGGCGATCGCGCTGTCAATCAGGAGTTTTGGAAAGATGGCAAGTATTACAATTGGGTTCCCTATCAGATTAAAGCAGGTGATACACTAAGCCATCTAGCATTACGTCATCTGGGGAATGCTGGCTATGACTACTATATGTGGATTGCCCAGAAGAATGGTTTGGCCAATCCGAACTATCTTGTACCGGGACAATGGATTCAAGTTCCCCAACTAATTCCCCCTCCGCCTCCTAAACCTCCGACTCCTGAACCTCCCCAGGAGGCTCAGTCTATTAGTTTTATGGGAACAGTAGTATTTAACCCATTTGAAGGGGGATTTTATGGGGTTCTTCGGGATGGATTCCCAGTGGGCCATCCAATGAGCCGTTATCTGCCGCTAGGTCAAGATGCACAAAACCTATTTAAAGGTAAAGAGGGGAGCCGAGTTAAACTTACCGGCATTCCCAAAAATGTCCCAACTTATCAAATGTGGGGACAGCCTATCGAAATCTTGTCGGCTGACTTTCCGAATCCGAAGACACTCCCTCCAATTAATTCTCTTGCTCAAAAAGCAATTGACAGCATTTATAAAATCAACAAGATTAAGTTGGGAGAACCCACGGGTAAGCCTGTTGATTTAGGCAATGGATTCCTCAAACAAAATTTTGAAAAAGGTCATATTACCTGGAATGGTCAAAAGGCAATTGCTTACTTCAGTGGTACGGGTCTACCTACTACAAAATTGCCTTGGAATCAGCCTGTTTTGAGTCAGATTGGATTTGATGGAAAAACCACTCATCCTGGTTTTATTGAAGCCTTCAATCGGAATGGTGGTTTTTGGAATGTAGGTCGTCCTACAGGTTATGTTGAGCGTTGGGAACGGGGTCATACCCAGCGTTTTACCGGGGGCCGAGAGAAACAAGGTGCAATCATGAAACCCGATGGTAGCTCCAAAGCTTACTGGGTTGGTGGCCCAATTTGGCAAGAATTTTTAAATCGTGGCGGTGCGGAATATATCGGCTATCCTAAAACTGATGCAATTTCAGTTAAAGGTGGCTTAGATAATAGTGGTGGGAAGGTTCAGCACTTCCGAGGAGGTAATGGAATTCCCAGTAAAATTTGGTCCTCTAAGCATGGCGCACATCCCACTTGGGGTGCTATTGGCGATCGCTATGACCAAATGGGTGGCCCCTCTAGTTGGCTGGGTTTCCCCAGCAATGGTGAAAAAGGAATTGGCAATGGTTGGGTGAAGCAGGACTTTGAAGGGGGATATATGCTATGGCATCCCCAACATGGAACGACTGTCTATAACACGAAATCTGTTGACTCTTTACCCCCAGATAGTGGTAATGGGAGTACCCATGAATGGACCGTGAAATACTGGAATAATACCAATCTTTCTGGTACTCCTGTGTGGACTATGACCGAACCGTCTGGAGAGATTCGCTTCAATGCGGGTTCGGGTGCGCCTGTAGGAACTCAAGGAGTTAAGGAAGATAATTTCTCTGCCCGTTGGGAAACAACCAGTCATTTTGATGGGGGCTTCTATAACTTTATTAGCAAAGCTGATGATGGAGTGCGAGTTTATGTCAATGGCGTGAAAGTCATCGACAAATGGAACGCGGGTGAACCTTGGTCGCGCCGGGATGCTTATATTGCCATTCCTAAAGGCGAACATAAGATTATGGTGGAATATTTTGAGGAAGCTGGGATTGCAGGTCAAACCTTCAAGTGGGAACCTTCAGGTTTATTAAACGAATGGACCGGAGCTTTTCGCCCGGTAGGCTATGATGGACAGTCTGTTCATAGCACCTATGTCAATACTTATCAACGCAATGGCGCAATTCCAAAGTTAGGCTATCCCATTAATAATGTTCATGTATGGGAGCGAGGACATACTCAAGATTTTGAGGGGGGTTCCCAAGGCCGAGGAGCTATTATGAAGTCCAACGCCAACGATAACTCCTACTGGGTTGGGGGTAAGGTTTGGACGGAATTCCTGGAATTGGGTGGTGCAAGAACAACTGGATATCCCTCAACTGATTTAATCCGGGTATCGGGTGGCTTAGATAAAACGGGTGGTCATGTTCAGCGCTTCCGAGGTGGACCAGATGGGATTCCCACTAATATTTGGCTGTCGAAACATGGCGCACATCCCACTTGGGGTGCAATTGGGGGTAAGTATGAACAGTTAGGTGGCCCCTCTAGTTGGCTGGGTTTCCCCACCAACCGAGAACAAGGAATTGGCAATGGTTGGGTGAAGCAGGACTTTGAAGGGGGATATATACTGTGGCATTCCCAGCATGGAACGATCGCTTACGATACCAAAGCAATCGATACATTACCCCCCGATAGTGGCAACAGCAGCACATCCAATTGGCACGCTCAATATTGGAATAACAAAAACCTGACGAGTTCCCCTCTATGGTCGAAATACGAAGAAATGAGCGATTTGCGCTTCCATGCAGGAAATGGCGCACCTGTGGGAACCCAAGGGATTAAGGAAGATGAATTTGGGGCGCGTTGGATTACCACCAGCTATTTTGATGGCGGAATCTATAACTTCATTAATCAAGCTGATGATGGGGTGCGAGTTTATGTGGATGGCAAGTTAATTATCGACAAGTGGAAAGATTCACCCTTTGAGGAACGACGGGCTTTTGCGGCCATTGAACCGGGCTACCATCAGGTGATGGTTGAGTATCATGAAAATAAAGGCGGTGCTGCCAATTTGCTTCGGTGGGAACAAGCCAATCCTCCAAAAGAGTGGGCGGTTGAATATTTCCGAGGTCAAGACCTCAATCCCAATAATCTCGCAGGTCATCGTGGAGGCGGGACTGGTTTCATTGATAAAAATTGGGGAGAGGGAAAGGAATCAGGAATTCCCATTGGTAACGATGATTTCTCAGACCGTTGGACGACAACGCGGTATTTTGATGAACCGGGAATCTATGAATTAAATAGTCAGGCAGATGATGGCATCCGAATCTGGGTTGATGACCAATTGGTGATTGATAAGTGGCACGACCAAGGATTCGTCACCAATAAAGCTCTGATTGCTTTGGATAAGGGTTTCCACCGGATTCGAGTCGAGCATTATGAAAATAAATGGTCTTCGGCAATTAAGCTGGATTGGAAGAAGGTGGCGGGCAAAGCCAATATTTTTAAACCAGCCTGGGCCAATCCGAACGAGCCGCATAATCCTCTAGATTCGCGATGGTCTCAACCTTGGGTAGCTGAATACTACAACAATCTTAATTTGGAAGGTGCGCCCGTAGCCACGCGCATGGTTGATGGAGGAGCTTCCGGGTCCTTGCGTGGTTTTGACCTCAGTTGGGGAACCGGAAGTCCCGATCCGAAAATTTCCACCGATAATTTTTCGTCTCGTTTAATAACTCATCGCGATTTGGTCGGTGGAGTTTATAAGTTCAACTTGAAGGGTGATGATGGAGTCCGGGTTTATATTAATGGTGAGAAGGTCATAGACCGCTGGGATAACCCGCCCTTTGGTACACCGCACCAACAAGTCATTAGTCTGCCTTCAGGAATGCATCGAATTGAAGTAGAGCATTCTGAAAAGACTGGGCTGGCTTATGTCGGTTTAGATTGGGATTATCTATCGGCTGGTTCAATTCATAAGATTGCACCGGAATTAACTGCAATCCACACTCAGCTAGAGCAACAACTCGGTAAGGGAGCAGTTGGGGTTCCTGTTCACAACCTGCAACAGCAATACTATTCGCCACCTATTCCGCCCGGCTTCTATGGCCCAACCCAGATGTTACCGGCTTTTTATCAGGAGTTCCGAGGAACTCAGGGACGTGGGGCGATTTTTGCGGGTACGGGTCACTATGTCTTTGGGAAGTTGTGGGAATCGTATCAGAATGGAGGGGGTGTCGAGCATTTTGGTCCTCCTGTGGCTCCTCAAAAGCATTTAGGGAATGGAGCCTATGAATTAGAGTTGCGGAATGGACGCTTGTTCTGGGCACCGGGGATGACGAACCCGACTTATTATGAATATGCCCAAGGCACACAGAAGACCCTGACGATTCCCGCAGATGCGTGGCGGGGTGAGTATTTTGATAATCGAAATTGGGCGGGCAATCCTTTAGTCGTGCGCCAAGATAGTGCTTCTCGTGGCCATTTAGATAAATACTGGAATTTTTCTCAAAGTCCTGCCCCTGGAATGCCCAAGGATAATTTCTCGGTGCGGTGGACAACAAATCGACCGTTTGACCGGGGCACGTATCTCTTTAAAGCGGCTCACGATGATGGCTTTATGGTGTCGGTGAATGCTCAAAAGCCGATTGACAAGATGATGGAGGTGGCGACCCAGACTACGGGATATGCCACGTTTACGAAGGGCGGGCAGTATCCGGTTGAGGTGAAACATCGGGAGTATGGGGGTGCGGCACGAGCCAATCTGGAAATGCAGAAGGCTTCCAGTTATGTGGTGGGCTTAGACCCGGCTAATAATGCCAGTCCTACTTTGGTGGATGCTTTCAATAAGCATGGTGGCTATGACCGAGTTGGGCTACCGATTAATGATGTTCACCTCTGGCATCATGGTTATGTCCAAGATTTCAATCATGGCAAGAATGGTCGTGGAATTTTGATGCGGCGGCATAATACGACGACTTTCTATTATGTTCATGGCAAGATTTGGGATACTTATTTCAAGGAAGGAGGCCCCGCAAAGTTAGGCTATCCTACCAGCGACTCCTTTAATGATGGACATGGCAATACTGCCCAAGAATTTGAAAATCACCGCATTACCCGTCGTCCGAATGGGGAAACGTTCTTAGGGGGTTATGTCAATGGGCATTTACTCCCTGGAGATTTCTATCGAGTTTGGAAGAAATACAACATGGGTACGCCCACTTCTGGGGTACAAACGCATTCAAGTGGTGCCAAGTTTCAAATATTTGACAAGCCCGGTCTGGGTACGTCTTCAATTGTTAGTAGTTCACATGGAACATTCCCACTCTATGGTGGAATTCGCAGTTATTATGTGAACACCACAGGTGGACTCAATGGGCCGTTAGGTGCACCGAAGAGTGCCGAGTACCACTGGAATGGACATACAAGGCAGGATTTTGCTGGTGGCTATATTCTCTGGAAGGCTGGGCAAAGTGCTATTGGATATCGTCCTGATGGTTCGCTGTTGTATCCGCCTCCGAGTTCTGGTGGTGGTGGAAATATCAATAATGGTGGTCCCATTACTAATCTTCAGCAATATATCCACCGTCTTTACGGTGGTAGCCCAGGTTACAGAAGTCAAGACTATCATCCAGATCATCTCGCACTCGATACTGTTCATCAAGGGGCTGCCCCTCATAAAGTCTATTCTCTAACAGGTGGGGAAGTTAAGTTAATTAGAACTGATCAGAATGGTGGAAAATACGTTACTGTGTGGAATGAGGAACTACAGCGAACTTTTCTCTACCTTCACTTTAACGATATTAATCCTAACTTAAGGGAAGGGCAAAAAATTAGTGCTGGTCACTATTTAGGGAATGAAGGTTGGACTGGTTATACGATCCCCAGTGGTCCTGGTGGTCGTCACACCCATGTCCATGTTACCCGACCTAATGGAACACGCGAGCATCCTATAACTGCGTTGAGTCGTTTGAGTTCTGGGAATCCTGGCAGTGGGAATCCTGGCAGTGGGAATCCCGGTGGCACTAACCAGACTATTTCAGGGACGCTATTTCGACCTCCACTTAAATCTGCTCCTTTCGGGATGAAACAAAATTTATTAACCATCGGACCAGAATACTTAGGGGTGACCCGGACGATTTCTACTGCAGGTGGTGTATATATTCTCAATTTGAAAGATCTAACTCTTAAAGCAGATGCAACGTTCCAAGATGCAGGAGATGTCCAAATAGGAGTGGAAAACTTCTATTTTGACAATGAACTTAAGCAAAGAGGAAAGCTCTTAGAAGGGGTGTATGCAAGTATTGAACCCGAAATTTCTCGATGGGGGGGGTTTGTCATGGAGGTGGAAAATGGCAAGATTTGGTTGACCGCAAAAATTCGTGATATTCAAGTCAAAATGTCTCCTGATGGAAGTTTTAAGCTACTCTTTGAATCGGGATTCCCTTTCAAGCGAAAATCTTTACAGATAGGAGGCACACATTCTTACGAAATCAATGGAAATTGGAGTTTTGTTCCATGGATATCAGCACCAAAACCAGTACCTATTTATAAAGAAAACCCAGCTCCTCAAAAAATTGCAGAGTTTCTTAAGTGGGTTATTGATTCCGGCCAAGATGTAGAACAAGCAGTAGACGATTTCTTAAAAAAGCATCCTGATGTTTTAGTCTACATTGGTGCAGCCGCTATAGCTGTTGGTGTAGGTATGATTATCTATACATTAGGCGAAGATATCATGACATTTGGGGTAGGTCTTTGGAATAGTTTACCAATGATATCTGCTGCTATAAAACTCATTGCACGTGGATTAGCATTGATCTAAAAGCTAGAGCTTGCAGAAAAACTGGTTTAACAAAGTCACTAGGGTATGTTCCGGCTTCGTTCAATTCTTAGATGTTGGTAACAAGATTAAGCTAGCCGGAACGTAACGATTTGGGAACAAAACGACAGCCAGTGTTCATGGCTAACGGAAAAATAAATGATGCACAATTGCCGGATTATAGCTTTGGTGCGTTGCGGCGGTTTCTCAATTGTCCCCTTAATTTCACAAATGTTAAAGGTAAATTGTGCGAGAACAAAACAAGCCGGTTTTCTGCGGTGAATATTAGAGTTAACTGTGGCAGGGATAAAGAAACCCGCTTCCTAGGCTCCCAGGCGCGATCGCTCTTTACCTGGACCCAAAAACTTGCCGATCGCCCCCAGTGTTTGTAAAGTTTTGCAACAAAATTGTTCAGGCTGCATAATTTACTGGGGTTACTCCTAATAAAGAAATAGAACCGTAACCCACTGGATGAACCCCTAAACCCTCTCACCCCGGATGCGATCGCTATGAACCCCCAGCCACTAAACCGTCAAAACCACTATGACCACTGGATTTGTCCGGATCTGGGCACTTACTGGCAACTGGCCAAGGTCCGAGATTCGGATATGGTGGTGTTGAAGTCCCGCCAAGGGAAGGATCAATTTCCATTTTCCCCAGTGGAAGGATTTGCGTTACAGCATTTCACCGGGAAGTTGGCGATCGCCCAAATTCAACGGCGTTGTCACCAGCAATTTGGTGAGTCGGTTTCTGAGACTTTCGTCTGGGAACTGCTGCAAAAACTCATCGAATTCGGCATTTTAGCATCGGAGGAGGAAACCCCGATGGATTGGATTTGTCCAGATTTAACCCCATACTGGACTCTCGCCCCCATTCCTGATTCTGACCAGATTCTTTTTAAAGCAATAGAGGGGAATCTGCGGGTGATTTTTTCGGCTGCTGAAGGGTATGCTTTAGCCTGTTTTACCGGAGAATACACCATCCTGGACATTCAAACCCGGTGTGAGCAACAGTTCCCTGGGGAGATTTCGGCTGATTTTATCGAAGTTTTACTAGACAAATTGATTGAACTCAATATTTTAGCCCAAGAGAGTCCAGGCGCGGAAGGAGGTTCATCGGATCCAGAACAATCCGGAGGCGATCGCCCCCAAAATTCTCATCAACTCAAATCCTGTGTTCATTGGATTAACCATGCCGATGGGCATTGGATTCTTCGCAATCCCGAGGATTTCACCTTTTTGCAGATGAGTGATTCAGATAAGGTGATTATTGACCAACTCGGACGGCGCTCTCCCTCCTCAATTATTGAGGAATTCTGCATTACGCCACAAGACCTAAAAAACTTGCTGCGATTGCTGACAACCTCCGCCATGTTGGAAGGGACGACTCTGCCAACTCCCCCTCGGGGCAAATTTAACCCGATGCAGTTGCTGTATTTTCGCATTCCTTTATTCAATCCGGACCCGTGGCTGAACCGACATATTGATGGTCTCCGCTGGATATGGACTAAGCCGTTTGCGGTGATATTATTCCTCTGTTTAGCTGCTTCTGCTGTCCTGGGAATTCGTCAGCGAGAAGTCATCATTTATACGGGACAGCAACTTATGGAAGCGAATGGTCCTGCTTTAATTATTCCCTTTGCTTTGCTATCAATGCTGGTGGTGGCGTTCCATGAATTGGGTCATGCGTTTACTCTAAAAAATTTTGGCGGGGTGGTTCCCAACATGGGATTGCTACTGATGATGTTCATGCCCGCCGCTTATACCAACACAACAGATTCTTACTGCCTACCTCGGTTTAAACGGGTGTTGGTGGTGGGGGCGGGGTTGTTAGTGCAATTTGCTATTTGGGCTGCTGCCTTGTGGTTTTGGAATTGGACCAACCCCAGTAGTTGGCTCCATACTGCCAGCTATTTACTGATGGTTGCAGCTTTAGTGACTGTAGCAATTAACCTCAACCCAATGGCAAAGTTTGATGGGTATTACCTAGCCGTGGCCCTGACAGGAATTAATAATCTCAGGACGCGCTCATTTGCGTTATATGCAAATCTGCTACAAGGAAAACCTTTAACAGAAAAGGCTGGAGATATCTTAATATTAGCCGTTTATGCTCCCCTGAGTCTGGCTTATATCTATTTTGTTTTCGGATTTTTATTTGCCAGAATTGCTGATTGGAGTTTAAGTAATATCCCAACAACTGCCATTTTAATGTTGACAATTTGGTTGGTATATTTTTTATTTCCCCGCAACAAAATTTAATTTTTTAATAGTTTCAAAATTAGGACATCTACTACCATGACTACCACAAATAATCAACCGCAAAAGTCTCCTCTAAAAGTCGTCCCGCCAAAATCTATTGCCCAACCTCAAACGGTAGTGGCACCAGCAGCCACGCCCACATCTGCGGCGGATTCCCCTGCCAAAGCACCGACTGCATCTAAATCTTACGGGAAATGGTTGATGATGTTGATTTTGGTGGCGGGTGGGGTGGCGGTTTCCCGACTCTCAATACTCAATCATGTCGGAGCGGAAGGAGAAGTTACTTCCCGCACAGATGAGCGGCATCGTATCCTCATGCCTATGTCGGGTATTGTAAAATTAAAAGTGGGAAGCAATGAATCAGTTAAAGCGGGTGATGTGGTTGCAGAAGTTTTTAGCCGAGAGATAGAAGGCCAAATTGCGGAGGCGGAACGGAGTTTGCAACAAGCAAATGCCAGTCAGTCTACGGCAGAAGAAGGGTTAAAGGTTGCTGAAAAGGAACTGGATGCTGCTAAATTAGCGGTGGTCCTCGCTCAAAAGCGAGCTGACAAACAACAGCAGGAAATACAAGCAATTATTTCTGGAGAAAAACAGCCAAAAATTCGGGAAATAGAACAAGAAATAAGAAGCATTGAAAGTGAAATAGCTGCAATCAGAAATGTAATTCTAGGGCTGGAAAGTCAAATTGGAGGTGTTAAAACTGAAATTTCTGCAATAGAGCTAAGTCGGTTGAATTTTCAGGAAATTTTGGAACTTCAACAAGGAAAAATAGCACGATTTCAACCCCTTTTAGAAGAAAAAGCCTTAGCGCTTGAACACTTTGAAGAAGCTAAAAAGGAAGAAATTAGACTGAGGAGTCAAATTGACCAATTAACCTCTCAGATAGGGGTGAAACAGTTACAGATTGACCAACTACAGAGTTCAATTCATGAGCGAGGCAACTTCATTGAACAAAAAAGCCGCTCCATTGCAGCTAAACTTGAGCAAATCAAGGCCGTAGAAAAGCAAGTGGAAGACTTACGCGATGAGCGAGATAATGATGTTGAGCAATATACAGCCGCTCAACGTTCGGCGGAAACGAAAGTGGCAGCGGCTTTTTCGGAAGTCGAGAATGAAACAAAACGGGTAGCTAAAGCTGAATTGGAACTTCAACGAGTTCGGGCAATTCAAGGTGATTTAATCGTCACGACTAAGACTTCAGGAATTATTTTGGATACGGATTTAGACCTGCGCCATAATACCCCCTTATCCGTGGGTCAAGAGTTAATGACTGTGGTAGATTTAGCACAACTTACAGCCCAGTTACAAATTCCTCAAGAAGATGAAAAATTAGTCAAGCCGGGTCAAACCGTCATTTTTAAACTCGCCGAGCCTAACAGCATTCCCTATCAAGCAACAGTTGAGGACATTCCGCCCCTCATCACCCCAGATATATCGGGAGCAAAACGCTTTTTGACCGTCACAATTTTGATTGACAATCATGATAAGCGATTACGACCCGGAAGTAAAGGATTTGCTCATATAGAAACCGGGGAAATGCGAGTTTACCAAAAAGTTCAGCATGAACTAAACAAGGTTTTTAATTTGGATAAATATTTTGTGGGGTTTTCCAAAAATTAAGGGTTCACACCGTTTATATTTTTTACGTTTTTGAGGCGAGCGATCTATCAGCAGTAAACCGAGCGCCTGAGAGCAAAACTACTCATTTTGCTTTGGGCATCCTTCGGGCCTGAACGGATCTTTAGCAACCTAACCAAATCGTTGAATCTCAGAACTAGCTCCCACCCAAAACAGAGTATTCCTACTTCGGGTTGAGAAGAATGGCCCCTCTATTCGAGGCGATTGCCTACAGCATAGCTGCGCTTACCGGCCAACTGGCACTAAGACCGATCGCCTGACTGAATTGCCAACACAACTGGCCCCAATACAAAACAGAGTTTTCCTACTTCGCCGTAGGCTATCGCCAATTGCTGCTGATTGGCTGTTGGCGGCCTAATGCTCAAAGCGTTGCGGACGAAAGATTATGCCGTGATCGCCCTCGTCACTACAGGAAGCAATCGAACTTAATGCGTGGAGAAATGTAACCCACATTCCGCATAAGCAAAAATACTTATCTGGAATGTCTCCGCACGTTTTTTGGCTGAAGCAAGCATTTTCTTAAAATGGCTACAAACCTTGAACTCTAAGATTTACAGCTATTTTCTCTAGAAGGGGTTCTATTACTCCCTCCAGCGGAGTAAGCACTCAAAAAGTACGGTTTTTATTGAGAATATTCTCAATAAGCCGGAAAACTCCGGTTACAGTGAGGACCATAGTTCCCTGAAGGGGTGACAATCCGGCTACAAACTAGACTGGATAAGGGACATAGCTCTTAGGCCCCTTCGATAAAAAGGCCG